>NZ_JABRWO010000020.1 GCF_013618625.1 Bremerella alba
CCAAGGTTTCCAAACCGAAGCCGCGAAGAATCGACGGGATCAGGGTTCCTTCTGCCCAGGAAATGGACCGCGCGCTGGCGTGGGTTTCATTTCACCTCAAACTGCTCGGCCTGCAAGGCGGCGAAGTAAGGCGACTGCGGAAGCAGCTCAAGAAACGCGGCCAAGCGGAACGTCTCGCTCCGCGAACGACCCACGTCCGCGGTCATCGCCCCAGCCGTACGAAGAAAACACGCGTGCAGCGTGTGCCACGTCTTTGTTTGCGGGAATATGCGAAGACGAGCCCGGCGGTTAATCGGGCGTCGCAGACAACATCTGAATCGCAAAGCCATGCCCACGAAGACATGAGCCTGGCACCCGAAAAGAGGCCGCAAAGCTCTCCAGCAAACGAACGCGGGCCTCCGTGATCAAGCGACGAAAATCACCTTCGTAGGGTGCCGAGCAGTGACGCGAAGCGGAACGTATCGCACCGAATGCGGTCTCTAGCGACAAACAATGCATGAACATTGTTCGTGGTGCGATGCGCTGGCGTTGCTCTCACCCTACATGGACTCAATGCCAGTCCCCTCTCCACCGAGGACGGTGGAGAGGGGACTGGCGTGCGAGTTTCCCTTTTGCCACCAAATTCCTGTAAAATCAGGGGGCTAGTTAACCGTACTTCAATCTAGCGGTCAGACGGGTAGAGAGTGTCTCTTCTCGGAGGTTAATGGATGTTTACATTTCGCAGCAAAATTCCCGTTTCGGTGGCTACGGCGTTTCATTGGCACGAGCAGCCGGGGGCGCTTGATCGCTTGATTCCTCCGTGGGAAGACGTGCAGATCGAGCACCGCAGCAATTCGATCGAGCCTGGCAGTCGCGTGGTGCTGAAGATGCACGTGGCCGGCTTTCCGCTGCGCTGGGTCGCCGAGCACACCGAGCTCGAGCCTAACTCGCACTTTCACGACCGCCAGGTTTCCGGCCCATTTGCCCGTTGGGAACACACGCATCGGTTTCTTCCTAGCGAAGATGGCCAGTGCGTGCTGGAAGACCAGGTCGACTACCAAATCCCTGGCGGAGGTCTCGGCGATCGGTTTGGTCGCTCGAAGGTCGAGAAGATGTTGCTGCAAATGTTTCGTTACCGGCACGATACCACCACCCACGATTTGATCGCCCATGCCCGTTATCAGGAACGTCCTACGATGAAGATTGCTATCTCCGGTGCCAGTGGCCTGGTTGGCTCGCAGCTGGGCCCTTTCCTTACCACCGGCGGACATGAGGTCGCCAAGATTTCGCGATCCGCCGGCGAGAACACCATTCAATGGGACATCAAAAACCAAGAGATCGACTCGACAAAGCTGGAAGGGCTCGACGCGGTCATTCATTTGGCTGGCGAAAGTGTCGCCGCGCGATGGACCGACAAGAAGAAGCAAGCCATCATCAACTCGCGCGTCGATGGAACTCGCCTGTTGAGTGAGTCGCTCGCCAAGCTTAAAAACCCGCCGAAGGTGATGGTGTGCGCTTCGGCGATGGGCTTTTATGGGGATCGCGGCGACGAAATCCTGAGCGAAGGTTCTCCCCCCGGCGATGGCTTTCTGGCCGATGTTTGCCAGGCGTGGGAAGAGGCCGCCCAGCCGGCCCGCGATGCCGGTATCCGCGTGGTGCATGCCCGGATCGGCATTGTGCTGAGCCCGAAGGGGGGCGCGCTCGCCCAGATGTTGACGCCGTTTAAGCTCGGTGTTGGCGGGCAGATTGGTTCCGGTAAACAGTGGTGGAGCTGGATCTCGCTGGATGATGTCGTCGGCGCGTTGCATCACCTAACGATGAACGATCAGATTCGAGGGCCGGTGAATTTATGTGCCCCGAAAGCGGTCACCAATCACGACTTCACTAAGACCTTGGGACAAGTGATTTCGCGTCCGACCTTCCTGGCCGTTCCGGAGTTCGCCGCCAAGCTGGCCATGGGACAAATGGCCGACGAGATGCTGCTTTCCAGTTGCCGCATGGAACCGAAAGTGTTGGAAGAAACGGAGTATTCCTTCCGCGACCCCCACCTGGAACGTTGCCTGCGGAAGCTGCTAGGCCGGCAGTAATAGGGTTGAAATGTAGGGCCCACGTGACGCGGGTCGCGAAGCGGGTACCAGGATTCCGACCCGCGTCACGCGGGCCCTACCCAAAGTATGTGGCGGCGTTAATCTTCGTCTTCTTCCCAATCTTCGTCGCCGTCATCGGCGTAGGTTCGCGTCCAGATATCGGCGGCGACGGGCTCGGTGATTGAGGTCTGAAATTCCCATTGGGTCGATGGCGCACCGGAACCATTTTTCAGCTCGATCATATCGCGAAAGACCTGCTGCGGGGTGCCACGAGACAATGCGTCTTCCAGCTCGGCAATGCGTTGATTCCATTGCTGACGCTGCTCGCGAAGCTCGGCGGCGTCCTCGTCATCGTCAGGCTCTTCGAGCACGTCGGGGTAGTACTCTTCGTCGTAAACTTGCAGCAACTGTTCGGCCATCATCCGCTGGTGAACGACCACACCGTAACTTTGGAGATGATCCCATTGAAAGGAATTCAGCTCGGCCTCTTTGCGATAGCGCCGCAGTGCCCGATCGCTCAGAAATTCGTGGATCGCGGCTCGCCATTGAAGTTGAATCTGGCGAACCGTTTCGTCGGTGCACTCGTCGCCGTTCATGTCGGCGATACGACGAATTTCGTCTTGGGTCGCGCCGCCCCGTTCGATCCGCCAATCCATTTCGCGAGCGTAGGCCTTCTCGAAGTAGGCCGGAAAGTTTTCCTGGTTGAACGTTTCCATTTCGGTGGCCGGGGCTTCTTCGCGGAAGCGGCGGACGATCTCCTCGACCGAATCTTCGGGGAAGAACTTGTGCGTCGCGAACGGAGGGATATCCATGCCGTGATACTTGGTGCTGCCAAAGGTCCAGCCGGTGCCATCGTGGTAACGGCGGACGACGTCGCACCAGACGCCCATCACTGGGTGCGAATAGACGACGCCGAGCGTCGACTGATCGGCATCGAGCAAGACACGCATGGGGGTGACGATTTCTTCGGCCACGTAGTCTTCGAGCTTGGTAAAACCGAGACTTTCAAACTGCTCGACCGTGGCATCGAATTGCTTTCGGTGGTCGTCCATGACCCACTGATCGTCGGGATCGTCCAGGTCACTTCGCTTGGTCAGCTTAATGCGGAAAGGAGGAACGCCGCCCCCCAGGCCTTGAGCAATAAGATCGCCGAGCGACTTCAACCAGCTCCGCATTTTCCAGCGAATGAGAAGATACGCGACGACCAAAAACAAAACCAAGGCGACAAACACACCGCCCACAATTTGAAAGAAAAGTTGCATGACGTCCCCCGCCGAGCTGCAATAAGATCAGGTAGAATCCAGCTGACGGCAAGGTACCAACTGCCTGAATAGGATTCCAGCACTTTTTTGTGAAGCCATCGTTAATTGGCGAATCCTTTTTCGGTTCGCATTTACTTCACCGTGTGTCGCTTGGCGGAAAGCGTCCTGCAGACTTGTCATCCCCCTTAAACCATGAAATGGCATTACCCTTGTCGGCCGAACTTTGGCACCTGCGAATTCACGAAATCAACGACGCCCCGGTCAACGAGACGGGGAAGTATGTCCTGTACTGGATGATCGCTAACCGCCGGACCGAGTGGAACTTCTCACTGCAACGGGCCGCCTGGTGGGCCGACCAGCTGAAGAAACCGCTCGTTGTTTTTGAACCCCTGAGGGTGGGTTACCCATGGGCCAGCGACCGTTTGCACACGTTCGTCTTGCAGGGCATGCTCGACAACCAAACGGCCTTGTCCGACAGCCCCGTCGTTTATTATCCCTATGTCGAGCCACAGCCCGACGCCGCCAAGGGGCTGCTGAAGGCGCTTGCCGATGATGCGTGTGCGGTGGTGACCGACGACTTTCCCTGCTTCTTCTTGCCCCGCATGGTTCAGGCGGTCGGCAAGAGGCTGAAGGTCAAGCTCGAAGCGATCGACAGCAACGGCCTATTGCCGATGCAAGCCGCAGATCGCGACTTCCCTGTGGCTCACAGCTTCCGGCGATTTTTGCAGAAGGAGTTACCGCCTCATTTGGAAGTCTTCCCTAATGCGAATCCAATGGCGAAGAAGTCGTTTCCGGCCACCAACCATAAGCTGATCGCCGACATAATTCAGCAGTGGCCATCGATCGATAAACAGACGCTCGAACGCCCGGCCGACTTCATCGCCGGATTGCCGATCGATCACGAAGTAGGCCCGGTCGATACGCCTGGCGGAACGCTCGCCGCACGAAAGCAAATGCAGTGGTTCCTTAAAGAGGGCCTGCCACGGTATGCCGACGACCGGAACAACGTCGAAAGCGAGTGCGCCAGTCAGCTGTCGCCGTATCTGCACTTTGGGCATCTCTCGGCTCACGAGGTCTTCCACCATCTGGCGAAGCAGGAAAAGTGGGAGCCGAACCAGCTGAGCACCAAGGTGACCGGCAGCCGGGAAGGGTGGTGGAACATGAGCCCCGGGGCCGAGGCGTTTCTCGACGAGATTATCACCTGGCGCGAACTGGGCTACAACATGTGCCACCTGCGAGACGACTACGACCAGTTCAGCTCGCTGCCGGACTGGGCCCAGAAAACGCTTAACGAGCACAAAGACGACCCGCGCGAGCATGTTTACACGCTCGAACAGTTCGAGAAAGCCCAGACGCACGACCCGCTCTGGAACGCCGCCCAGCGGCAACTGGTGCAAGACGGGCGGATTCACAATTACCTGCGGATGCTGTGGGGAAAAAAGGTCTTGCACTGGACCAATACGCCAGAATACGCCGCGAAGATCTTAATTCATCTGAACAATAAGTACGCATTAGATGGCCGGAACCCCAACAGCTATAGCGGAATCTTCTGGTGCCTGGGACGATACGACCGAGCCTGGGGGCCCGAACGCGAGATCTTCGGCAAAATCCGCTATATGACCAGCGACAGCGCGATGCGAAAGCTCAAACTGAAGAGCTATATAAAACAGTACAACGAGGGAAAGCTGTTCGACTAAAGAGGTGAACGAGGTGGAACAATCGGCGCCAACTCGCCGCATTCTTCCTAAATTGACCAAGATTTGCCCAAGAATCGGGGTGTAGAGGGGCGATTTCTTCTAAATGGACTAGATGCATCGCTTGCTCTGGCGGTATATTAGTTGTTTGTCTTTGAGGTCAAGCGCCACCGGTATTGAAAAGCGCTTCCCATAATCCACATTTTCCGGCAGCAAGTCGGGCTATCGAAACAAAGGAAATCTTTAGGTAACCAATGGTTAAGGTACTCGTTCGCGACAGGGAATCGATTCAAGAAGCAGTTCGTCGGTTTGGTAAGTTGGTTATGCGAAGCGGTCTCAAGAAAGAGATGCGCCGCCGCAAGTATTACGAAAAGCCGAGCGACCTGAAGCGTCGAGCCCGCCTGCGTGCTGAACGCCGCGCCATGAAAGAACGCCTGCTGGTTCAAGAGTAAGCTCTTGCCGCACGCATCGACTGCCTAAAGTCGAGTCTATAAAAGAGAACGCCCAGTGTTTACACTGGGCGTTGTTGTTTCTTGATTGCTTAACGACTCAACGGCCTTAGTCCTGCAGGTGAGGCTGAATCTCTTTCGCCCAGACGGCGTAGCCTTCGTCGGTCATGTGCAGGCCATCTTTCTTAAACAGTTCTGGCCGCGGCTTGCCATCTTCGCCGAGCATGGGGGCGTCGATGTCGATGAACTCGCAGTTGTCGGTCTTGGCACATTCCTGGGCGATCAGCTTGTTCGTCTCGCGAACTTCCTTGATCATCTTCCAACGACTGAGGCTTGGCTTGACGGCGATGTACAGGATCTTGGTGCTGGGAAGCTCTTCACGAATCGTCGAGACGAACTCTTGGAAGTCTTCGCGAATCCGCTCAGGCGTATACTTTGCGGCCACGTCGTTATCGCCAGCATAGACAACAACCGTACGCGGCTTGTACGGCAGGATGATTTTGTCGGCGTAGTAGACCGAGTCTTCCAACCGGGAACCACCAAAGCCACGATTCAAGCCATTCAACTTGGGAAATGACTTATCCAGATCCCACATCCGAATGCTGCTGCTTCCCACAAAAACAACGCCGCCAGGTTTGACCGGGTTTTGCTGGTCCTTTTTGGCGAACTTGTCCATATCCTTCTGCCACTTGGCAATGCTCGCCGGCACTTCACCATCGGCGGCAAAACTGGTGGCAGCAAACAGAACCAAAAGAGCGAGACTCGCAAGCGTTTTTATCATGGGTGTGAATTCCTAATTAGATATGAACTGAGGCGGGAGGGTCATGACGCGAGAGTTTGTTCCCAACCAAACCCCAACGGGACTTAGAAATGGTAACGCAAAAATCAAAGAATCCTGACCGAATTTATCCAAAAGAAAAGCGGGATCCAGGGGATCCCGCTTTAACGAATTGGTCGTCTGCAAGACTAGCCGAGCACGTAAGGGGCGCGGTGGGCGCGGTGCGTCATCTCGGCAGCTTCGTTGTCGCCGTTGATCTTTTCCGAGACGGGGTCCCATTCGATCTTGCGTTCCAACCGGCAAGAGATATTGCCCAGGTGGCAAGCGGTTGCCGTGCGGTGGCCGATTTCGACATCGCAGATTGGCAGTTCGCGGGTTTCCATGCAGCTCAAGAAGTTCTTGTGATGGTTGCTGCTGTCGATCAAATGGATATCCGAATCCTTCAGCTTGATCGCCCCGATTTCCTCGGACGACGGCTTGAACACGCCACGGTTGACGTAGATCTCGCCCTTGTCGCCGATGAAGCGGGTGCCCATCTTGATGTCCTTTTGACCCTGGCCGACGATCATCTTCACGCCGTCGCCATAGTCGTAGGTGATGCGGCAAGCTTCTGGTACTTCGTGGGCACCATCGGGATGAAACTTGACCTGCTCGGCATGAACCGACAGCGGGCCGCTGTCGTCCTTGCCCATGCCCCAGTGGGCGATGTCGATATGATGGGCACCCCAGTTGGTCATCTGACCGCCGGAATAGTCCCACCAGAAACGGAAGTTGTAGTGAACCCGCTTCGAGTTGTACGGACGAACGGGTGCTGGGCCGAGCCAGAAATCGTAATTCAAGTTATCGGGTGCTTCGCCATCAGGCGGCAGCTTGCCGGGGTCGTTGGCATTGGCGATACCAACATGCACCGTGTGGACCTTACCGATATAGCCGTTGCGAACCAGTTCGCAGGCCTTACGGAAGTTAGAAGACGAACGCTGCATCGAACCGGTCTGCACGATACGCTTGTTCGCCCGAGCCGCGTCAACCATCTTGCGGCCTTCGTTGATCGTCAGCGACAGGGGCTTTTCGCAGTAGACGTCTTTGCCTGCTTCGCATGCGGCGATGGTCGTGATGGCGTGCCAATGGTCAGGCGTGCTCACCACAACGGCGTCGATGTCTTTGCGATCCAACAGCCGGCGGTAGTCCTCGAAGATCTCGACCTTGCGGTCCTTCTTATCGAGCACGGTCTTGGCGGCGTTTTCGGCATGCTTCGAGTCGACATCGCACACGGCAACCGCGTTGTCGAGGAACTTGCCCAGGTTGCCGCGGCCCATGCCGCCGACACCAATGTGACCGGTCAGAACCCGATCGTTGGCACCAAAAGCAGTCGAAGGGATGAACATCGGGGCCGCCGCCAAACCGGCAGCCGCTGTGGATGTCATGAGAAACGAACGACGAGAAACGCGATTATTAGCTGTCATGGATACCTCGTTGGTTCAAAGCGAACTAGCCTCTACTCGACCACGGCAAGAAAGGATGGAAGCTTCCGGCGGGGCGGTAAACTTCTTAGTTTAGCTGAAATCGGTTGCCGCGTTAAGTCAAAGAAGACACCATTACCCCTAGGTTATCGGATTATTCCATTTCTTCCCACACGCTGTGATAGCCATCAACCGCCTCGGCATACTGTAAGAACCGCTCGTAAAACGAGTTACCGCCGATCGTCGAGCTGTCCCCCACCACAATCAGCTTCCGCCGTGCCCGGGTCAACGCGACGTTCATGCGGCGCGTATCGTGCAAAAAGCCGATCTCGCCAGACGTGTTCGAGCGCACCAGCGAGATGATTACCACCTCGTTTTCTCGGCCTTGAAAGCCATCGACCGAGTCCGCTTCGACCCCGGGGGGCAACTGATTCCGCAGAAGTCGCACCTGGGCCGCATACGGAGAAATCACCGAGATCGCCGACGGAAGAATCCCCGCGTCGATCAACTGCGTGGCCTTTTTCACAACGAATCGCGCTTCGGCGTCGTTCACGCGGCTCGAGGTCGTTTCGTCTTCCTCTTCAACGAAGTCGGCCCCGGCGGTGTCGAAGAACTGCCACGGCTTAGGATCGACGTACGCCTGATCGCTGAGCAGCGGCTGCAGGTCGTGCGTGGCGACTGAATCGTCCGCTTCCAACTGGCCATCGTAAAACTCGAGGCTGCTGAAATCCATGATCGACGTGTGCATCCGATACTGACGCTTCAAGAGTCGGGCGATCGCAGGCCGCTTTCGCACCAACCGCTGCTGCATGCTATCCGAGAAGCCAGCCGAGGCCGCTTCCTGCGAAAGGATCGTCGGCGGAAGCTGGCAGTGATCGCCCGCCAGAATCACGCGTCCACTACGAGCCAATGGAATCCAGCACGCTGGCTCGACGGCCTGACATGCTTCATCGATCACAACCGTGTCGAACGTTCGCCCGGCCAGCAGGTCGTCGTCGACACCGGTCAACGTGACGCACAGCACCTGGGCATTGGAAAGGATTTGATCGAGCGTCTGCCGCTGGATGCGTTGGGCATCGTCGAACAACTGCCGTGCTTCGTCGCGCAGGGCCGTTCGCTCGCCGGGGGCTGGCTTGGCTCGCGTGTAACGCCCGGCACTGCGCAGCTTGGCCTGGGCATCGCGGATCAGCTTATCGGCCAGCTTGGCATCGGGGTGCGAGCGAGCCTGGTAATCGAGCGTGGCGTCGTGCAGCTGCTCGGAAACGCGCGCCGGATGGCCCAGCCGTACGGCACGAACTCCTTGGGCCATCACCCGCAGCATGAGGTTATCGACCGCCAAATTGCTGGGGGCACACGCCAAGACTTTTTCGCCTCGGTCGACAAGCTTACGAATCAGATGCGCCAGCGTCACGGTTTTGCCGGTGCCTGGCGGACCATGAATGATGGCGACGTCCTCGGCTCGCAGGGCGTTCTCGACGGCGTCCCACTGCGACTCGTTCAGGCTTCGTGGCGCGTCGCCTGTTTCGGCCGTCGCATTAAAGCGTGGGGGCGATTCGCCTAGCAACACATCGCGCAGCTCGGCCAGGCGAATGTTCTGAGCGCTCGCCGCTCGCTTCAAAGCGAACTCCATCCGCCGACGCGTTACTTCGTCGTCGCTGGGGATCAGGTTGAACGGGTCGTCGTCGTTCTCGAGAAAGTCCTGCGTGACCACTTCGATCGAACCATCGCGTACCGAAGCGACCAAGCCGCGAACCTGGTTTTGCTCGACATCGTGCACGATCAGCGGCGAGCCCGAGCGAAAGCGGTGCGGCGGCAGCGAGGCCCCTTGGGTCTTGGGACGGAACTGACAGATGACCCGCCCGGCCAAAGCCGACCATTGCTCGTGCAGCTTCAATCCTTTGAGGATGCCTGCTTTTTGCTTGCCATCGGCCAGCCGTTGCGATTCCTCTTTCGCTTCCAAGGCCATCCAGCGGCGGAAGTCGGCAAACAACGAAGGCCACTCGAGTTGGTCTGGCTCGAAGAACGCGTCGACTTCCGGCAGCGTTTCGCGAAGGGTTTTGGCGGCCCGCTTGGCGCGGTCTTCGGCGACTTCGACGCTGGCCTGACGGCGGACCAGGTCGATGGCCCCGATTTCCTTACCGGGGATATCCGCTTCTTCAATCAGCAGCCTGAAGAGCTGGTTGCGGTTGGTCCCCGGAGGAAGTCCCCGTAAATGAAGCCGTGCCATGGGTAGTGCTTTGTGGATGAGAATGCTTGCTGGGGTCCGCCACCTCTTCGCGTGCGGCGGGCGGGGTCGCGAAAAAGCACGCAACCGCCTGAAGGAACAACATGGTAGCAAACAACCACAGCACTGCGTCATAGCTGCCGAGAAGTTCTTTCCCCTGGCTCATCAGAAACGGTCCGGCGGCGCTGCCCCCCACGACCGACATCATCTGAAACCCTTTGATCTTGCCCAAGTGGGCTCGACCAAAATAGCGGGCCAGCAACGAATTCGATCCGGCAGCCGACACCCCCTGGGCCATACCAAAGGTCAGCCCATACACGCCGGCCATCCACACCGAGTCAATCGAAAGGTACGTCATGACGCCAATGCTTAGCAGCACCGAGCCGGCAACCATCAAGTAATTCAGCTTGAAGTAGTCGGCCAGAATACCGCCGAAGAACTGGCAACTGGCCATGCTGATGGCCATCGTCCAGAAGATGACCTGCGCGTCTTCTTCGGTGAGGCCACGGCTTTCCAGGTACGGCACCACCATGAACATGAGCGCGGTGCCAATCATCGCCCACATCGTCATAAACGAAAGGACAATCCAGAACGAACGTTCCTGAAACGCATCGCCCAACGACAACTGCGGCATCATGAAAAACGATCCGCGATTTTCAGTTTCGTTATCGCTGCGAGGGACTCGCTTATCGCCATCAGGCAGTTGGCCGATTTCTTCGGGATGATTCCGAAAGACAAAGATCAGCAGCGGAAACATGATCGCCCATACGCCGATACCCAACGCAAAATAGGCTTGCTGCCAACCGAGCCAGCTGATCAGCGCGATGGTAATCACCGGAAACGTAGCAAACGCGATCGGTGCCGACATGTTTCGAATGCCGTTGGCGAAGCCCAACTTCCGCTGAAACCACATGTCGGCCGTGTTGGTCGCCAACAGCGTCAGCGAGCCTTGGCCGAGGGTACGGATCGCTAAAAACGCGACAAACAGCGCGTACGGTCCTTCTACCTGAGACATGAACATACACGCCAGCCCGAACAGCACGATGATCATCGTGATCGTCTTCCGCAGTCCCCACCGGTCGGCCAGTGCACCGATCCAAGGAACCGGAAACGCGGCCAGAATCGTTCCCCATAAATAGGCAGTAGTGACCGTTACGATCTCGGCGTCGATCAGCTCCTTGGTCAGCACAACCTCTTGCCCAGGGTGCGCGTTGCGGAATGTTTCGGTCGCCAGCGAAGTGGCGATATGTTTGTTGAACAGGGCCACTCCGTAGGTCTGCCCAGGGCTGGTGCAGTACTGAGCGACCATCGCCACACCCAGCATCACCCATCCATAAAAGAAAGGGGTCGCTCGGACGAGTGGGTCGCGTCGCAAAGAGGCTGCCTCAAACGAGGCGGCGTCGGTGGCCATAAGTAAAGGTTGCCTGAATCTGTTCCAACGAAGATTTGCAGGCCAATAAATACCTGCGCGGACTCATATACTAACAATGGGTCTGGTAGGAGGAAACGGCTAATGGGGGTTCGGTTCGCCGTATTTTCTAGCACTCATTTGCACGCCCGTAAGCTGCAATACGTGGGGCATTTTCGCCAACAGTTGCAGGCCAATTGCAAGCTATTCACATTGCCGATACGTTGGAACGTCTTAGACACCCAACAGGGTGTCGTTTTGTTTGCGTAAGAAACCGCCTCGGGTGCGATGATAACGTCCGCATGAGCACGCCCCCTGTCGAACCCATACAACAATCAACCATAGCGTGAAGTGAATGAGCCGAATTGGTTTAGCTTTCAAGCTCTTTTTTCAAATTCTCTTTAATTCCGAAGTCGCCGAGCGCGCCGAAACCCTCTCGCTGCCGGCCCCTGAAAAAGAGGCCAAGCCAGCAGAGACCCCGCCGCCTAAGCCCAAGCCGAAACCAGCCAAGCCGCAGCGGCCAGAAGGTATCGATGCGTTGGTGCTGTTGGCTACGCTGCAGCGCGAGGCCCGCTTCTTAGACCTGTTTCAGGAAGACCTGAGCGAATACGACGACGCCCAGATTGGTGCCGCCGTGCGAGATGTGCAGCGCGACACCAAGGCCACCCTCAACCGCCTGTTCGCCATTGGCCCGGTATGTGACGAAAACGAAGGAAACCGCATCGACCTAACCCCGTCCTTCGATGCCAGCGAGATTCGTCTGGTGGGTAACGTACAGAACGAAAAGCCTGCCGGGGGTACGCTCGTGCATCGCGGTTGGCGGGCCACCAAGTGCGACGTTCCGACGTTCAACGGCACGCTCGCCCAGGCCCAAGTGCTCAACCCGGCGGAAGTGGAGGTTTAACCTATGGCGGCTAAATTTGTCATCGGCGTCGACCTGGGAACCACCAACAGCGTCATCGCCTACAGCGATCTGGAAGCCGAACAACCGGTGGTCGAGCTGTTAGAGATTCCGCAGTTGGTCGCGGCCAGTACACTCGAGAACCGCACGTCGCTTCCCTCGTTCTTGTACCTCGCCACCGAGGCCGATCAGCAAGGAGGCAAGCTCGGTCTGCCGTGGGACGACGATCAAGCGTTCGCTACCGGCGAGTGGGCCCGGCGTCAGTCGGCCGATACGCCAGACCGCACCGTCGGCGGCGCGAAGAGCTGGCTGTCGCATCATAAGGTCGACCGGCAAGGCGAAATCCTCCCGTGGAACGCCCCGAAAGAGGTCGGCAAGATCTCGCCGGTGGAAGCCTCGCGGCGGTACCTTCAGCACTTAGTAGCGGCCTGGAATGAAGCCCAGCCCGAGCATGCGTTCGCCGATCAAGCGGTCGTGCTGACGGTGCCGGCTTCGTTCGACGCGAGTGCCCGAGAGCTAACCCACGAAGCGGCCATCGCGGCTGGCTTCCCGGCCGATTTCACCTTGCTGGAAGAACCCCAGGCCGCCGTATACGCCTGGCTGGGTCACATGGGTGAGTCGTGGCGGAAGGCGCTTAGCGTGGGTGATAAGCTGCTGGTCTGCGACGTCGGTGGCGGAACGACCGACCTGACGTTGATCACCGTCGAAGAAGAAGCAGGCGAACTGGTCCTCAAGCGGATGGCCGTTGGCAATCATCTGCTGGTAGGCGGCGACAACATGGACCTGGCGTTGGCCTTTCATGTGGCCGAACTGTTCAAGGAAAAGAACGTCACGCTCGATCCGTGGCAATCGGTCTCGCTGTGGCACAGCTGCCGAGCCGCCAAAGAACAACTGCTGCAAGAGGGTGGGCCCGACAAGCACCCTGTCAGTATCTTAGGGCGCGGCAGCAAGCTGATCGCGAAGACCGTTTCTGTCGATGTCGAGCGCGAGCCGATCAAAGCGATGCTGTTGGAAGGTTTCTTCCCGGCATGTGCTGCCACCGACAAAGCGGAACGGGGCTTCGCCTCAGGCTTTCAGGAACTGGGCTTGCCGTTTGAATCGGACCCAGCCGTCACACGCCATCTGGCCGAGTTCTTGGCGATGCACGCCGAGAAAGCAGGCAGCGCGATTCACCCGACGCATGTGCTGTTCAACGGGGGCGTTTTCAAGAGCGAACCCTTCCAGACGCGGCTGATGGAAACGATCGAATCGTGGCAGCCGGAACAGCCTCCGCAGCGGTTGGCAGGCGATCACGATCTCGACTACGCCGTCGCTCGCGGTGCGGCCTTCTATGGCTGGGCGAAAGAGAAGGGGGGCATTCGTATCCGCGGCGGAACGGCTCAGGCCTATTACGTCGGCATTCAAACATCTGGCCTGGCGATCCCTGGGGCCCCGCGTCCGTTGAACCTGTTGAACGTCGTGCCGATCGGCATGGAAGAAGGAACCGAAACCGATGTGCCCAGCGCCGAGGTTGGCCTGGTGGTGGGCGAGACGACCAAGTTCCGCTTTTTCTCGTCGCCGATCCGCAAAGACGACCAGCCAGGGCAGATGATTCAGCGGTGGGACGAAGCCGAGATTTCCGAGACCGACAGCCTGGAAGCTTCGCTGCCGCGCGACGACAAGATCAACGAGCCATATGTGCCGGTGACCTTTCACAGCAAAGTGACCGAGCTCGGCATGCTCGAGTTGTGGTGCGTCAGCAGCAAGACTTCCGGCCGCTGGAAACTGGAGTTCAACGTCCGCGAAGAGGATTGAGCCTGTCCTTTTTTATAAGAGTAGGATTCGCCACAGAGGGCGCAGAGAGCACCGAGAGAAAGCAGGAACACACCACGGACAGGAAGAGAAATGGGGTGCCTGGTTTCTCTTCCGTGTCATTCGTGCTTCACGGTGTGCTTTCGGGCTAGTCCATTGTTCGTTTGAGCGGCTAATCGAGTAACCATTCCCACCATGTCCATCGTCCAAGCAACCTCCGCCCAGCCGCGTCCCGGCGAAGAAGAGGAACTCCCCAGCCGCTATCTCGTCGGCATCGACCTGGGCACGACCAACTCGGCCGTGACCTTTCTCGATACGCAGACCGACGGCGCAACCATCGAGACCTTCGCGGTCCCGCAAGTGATTGCCCCTGGGCAGATCGAACCCCGCACCACGCTGCCGTCGTTTCACTATCAGGCGGCTCAAGGAGAGTTCACCCCAGATGCCCTGCGGTTGCCGTGGAGCAAATCGGAAGAGACCACCCTGGTCGGTACGTTTGCCCGCGACCATGGAACGAGCGTCCCAGGCCGGATGATTAACTCAGCCAAGAGCTGGCTTTCGCACTCTGGCGTCGACCGCACGGCGGCCCTGTTGCCGTGGCATGGCAGCGCCGATGTCGAGAAGCTTTCGCCCGTCGAAGTCAGTAGCCGCTACCTGCAGCACGTGCGATGCGCGTGGAACGATCGCTTTAAGTCAGAGCCGCTGGAGAAGCAAGATATCGTGCTGACCTTGCCGGCGTCGTTCGATGAAATCGCGCGAGAGCTGACCGTCGAAGCGGCCAAACAGGCAGGGCTCAATCGCGTGGTTCTCATCGAAGAACCTCAAGCCGCGTTCTACGACTGGCTGGCCAAGCACGCCGACAGCTGGCAGCAGCATGTTTCGCCGGGGCAAACGATCCTGGTGTGCGACATCGGCGGCGGGACCAGCGACTTCACGCTCATCCGGGCTCGGGCCGGCGAAGAGAACCTGGTGCAGTTTCATCGCGTGGCCGTGGGCGAACACCTGATCTTGGGTGGCGACAACCTCGACCTGGCCTTGGCCCATCATTTGGAACAAAAGCTTTCGCCCAACGACAAACTGCCTGCCGATCGGTGGTCGATCTTGGTGCGTCGCTGCCGTCAAATCAAAGAGACGTTCCTGGGCCCAGATCCGCCGAAGTCGCAGACGGTCAGCCTGCCGGCGCTGGGATCGAAGTTGATTGGGGGTGCTCTGCAGTGCGAGGTAACGCGCGAAGAAGTGCACCAGGTGCTGGCCGAAGGCTTTCTGCCGGAATGCCAACTGGCCGATGCCCCAGATACGCGGACATCCGGCTTTCAGGAATTTGGCTTGCCGTATGCCCCCGACGCAGCGATAACCCGTTGGCTGGCCCACTTTCTGCGAACGCATCAGGAAGTGATCGAAGAAGCCAGCCGACATGCAAGCGGAGCCGTTCGGCCTGACCTGGTTTTACTGAACGGTGGCTTCTTCGAGTCGCCAGTTTTGAAGCAGCGTCTGCTCGACGTGCTGACCCGCTGGTTCACGCAGGACGACGCCAACTGGCAGCCGGTGCTGTTAGAGAACCAGCACCTCGACCTGGCTGTCTCGCGCGGGGCGACCTACTACGGGCAAGTCCGCCGGGGCACCGGCGTGAAGATCACCGCGAACCTGGCCCGCACTTATTACATTGGGATCGGCAGTGGCGAAACGCTCGAAGCGATGTGCCTGCTGCCAGCAACGACCGAGCCAGGCCAAGAGATCGATCTCAACTTGACCTTTCAGCTGCGCGTGTCTGAGCCGGTCGAGTTTCCACTGTTTATTTCCAGCACGCGTTTGATCGACCAACCCGGTCAACTGGTGCCGATCGATCCCCAGCAAATCAAAGCCTTGCCGCCAATTCGTACGGTCCTCAGGGCACGACGCCGGGCGGCGGCAGAGACGATTCCGGTGCACCTGCACGCCAAGCTTACCGAGATCGGTACGATTGAACTATGGTGCGCCGAGGTCGACAGCGACCGCACCTGGCGGCTGCAGTTCGACATTCGTAGCGCCACGCAAACCGACGTCGCCGCGCACCAATCGGCGAAGGAAGCCGAGGGGATGCTCGATGAATCGTTATGGAACGACGCGGCGCAGCTTCTCAACGAAACGTTCGGCAAACAGGCATCGCGCAAGCCGCAACCGTTGATCAAAGACTTGGAAGCGGCCCTGGAAATGCGTCGCGACCAATGGCCCACATCGCTGTTGCGCCGCATGTGGGAACACCTGATGGACCTGGAGTCAGGCCGCAGCAAGAGCCCCACGCACGAGTCGCGTTGGCTGAACCTGACCGGCTTCTGTTTACGGCCTGGCTATGGGCTGGCGCTCGACGATTGGCGGGTTTCCGAGACGTGGAAACTGCTGCAAGGGAGGGTGCTGCACAACGACGACAACTGCCGTAATCAGTCGTTGATCTTGTGGCGACGGATTGCCGGGGGCCTCAATCGCGGGCAACAGTTGGCCATCGCCGAACCACTTCTGTTGGCCACGCGCGCAATGCACAAGCGAATGACCAGTGGCGGCGGAGGCAGCACAGCCGCCGCGACCTTCACCCCGCAGCAAGCAATCGAAGCTTGGCGTCTGCTGGGAAGCCTGGAGTTGCTCGGAGCCCAAGAGAAAACCGAGATCGGCCGCAAGCTGGTCGACCTGCTAGGCAAGAAGAAACTGGAACCGGCCCGCGGAGCGATGGCCTGGACGATTGGCCGTATGGGAACGCGCGTGCCGGTATACGGGCCGCTCAATACGCTGGTCCCCAAAGAGATCGCCGCGAAATGGATGCAGGCGATCACCACGCAAAAAACAACCAACCGGGCCGACCTGCTGGCCGTCATGCAGCTGGCCCGCCATACCAAGGACCGCTATCGCGACCTGCCAGAAGCTGCCCGAAACGAGGCCGCCGCCTGGTTAGAAAGCCAGCAAGCTTCCCAGCACTGGGTACGCATGGTGCGTGAAGGAGGTCAGCTGGATGAAGAAGAGCAATCGCAAATCTTCGGCGAGAGTTTGCCAACGGGGTTAACGTTGGTGCGTTAGCCATTGCCCGGTAGGGTGCGTGCAGCGCCAGCGCATCGCACCAATTAAGGTCCATCGTGTCGCAGTGCGTTTTGGCAATTCGTGGTGCGATGCGCTATCGCTGCTCGCACCCTACGGAATTAATCTTTGTCAGGGCGTTCCTGTTCGACCTGCTTGCGAAGGGCTTCGACGTCGATGGATTGCTCGATTTGATCGTATGGGATTTCTAGGATCGTTAGGTTTCAATGACTGTGATCATCGCAGTGCGAAACGCAGCATCCGCCTTTTCCGAGATGTCATTACCTTGAACAGGCAAGCTCACGTCTCTGAGCGATCGATCCACCGCGGGTTTTCGTGCGGGTGGGCGTCGATTAGTTGCTGTAGGACCTCGGACGGTTCGCTTGCCGTGAGCAACAGACTGCGGTTTTCGGGGGACATGAACTGCTGGTCGGCGGCTTGGTCGAGCATGGCCAGCAGGGGATCGAAGAAGCCTTCTACGTTTAGCAGGCCGCATGGTTTGGCGTGGAAGCCTAGCTGGGCCCAGGTGATGACCTCGAACAGTTCTTCGAGCGTGCCGTACCCGCCGGGCAGGGCCAGAAAGCCGTCGGACAGGTCCGACATTTTCGCTTTGCGCTGATGCATCGAGTCGACGATGATCAAGTCGGTCACGCCGTGGTGGGCCAATTCGCGTTCGACCAAGGCGCCCGGGATCACGCCGATCACCTCGCCACCGGCCGCGAGAACGGCGTCGGCCAGCGCGCCCATCATGCCGACTTTTCCGCCGCCGTAGATCAGCTGAATCTTACGCTCGGCCATCAAGCGGCCTAGCTGCTGAGCGACTTGAACATAGGCAGGCCGGCTTCCAGATGCCGACCCGCAAAAGACACACAAACTTTCCATCATCAATTCCGTTAGGATGGAATGACTATAGGAGCGTTACTTCGCCGACAAAGCGAAGTCGCCTCGCATGTCACGCCATACGCAGTGAATGTGATTGGCCGGGTTGCCCGAGACATCTGGTTGAGCATTGACGAATTCAATGAGAAACGATTCTCCTTGAATGCGATAGTAATGCGGAATGCCCCCTTTGAAACCACCAGCCCAGGCAAAGTGGATGCCGTCCCAACCTGCTTCTTCGATGCTGGCGTTGCGTTTGGCGGCAACGTCTTGCGGCATGGCCGAAACGTAAACGTCAATCAGTTTCTTCAATGTGGCTTGCTGGTCTTTTTTCAGATCGGTCCAGGCAATTCCTTCGGGCGCCGTTTGTGGCGGTTGTGGATCGGCGGCGTTGCGGATCTCGGCGGGGCACTTCTCAGCGATCACCGCTTTTTCGAGCTGCTGTTTGGTGAGCGAGTTCGCCAGGTCGAAGGCAATTTCTTCTTCGGCCTTCAGCACGGCCATGCCCTTGGGATAACCATCGAGCACTTGCTCTTTGACTTCGGCCGGGTTGGTGGCGAAGAACTGCGGCGTCGACGATAGAACCTGGTCTCCCTCGACAACGAAGTTGAGCGACAGGTGATGCCCCTCGAAGCTGAGGCCCCAGCGGCTTTCAGGCGTGGGCTCGCCGAAGATGGTCACGTAGTAACGCTCGGTATCGCGGATGGGGCCCTTCTTTTGAATGTGTTTGAGCAGGGCTTCGAGCGAAATGATCTGGGTTGTTTTTTTATAGCCAGCTTCGCTCAGGGCCGTTTGCAGCAGCGCGTGGGTCTTCTGGCGTTGATCTTCGGTCATGTGCTTCATCTCGAGACCTTTGCGTTGGTCTTTAGGAATGAAGTGCCAGTCGAGACGCTTCTCGCTATCGTACGGATAGAGCATCGCTTTCTTCTGTTCGGCATCGAGCGTATCGACCAGGGATCCGGCCGCCGACGTCATTTTGTCGCTGGTTCCGGCCAGGCGATAAAATGTGTAAGCGGAGGTCACAGTGGCCAATGCGAGCACTACAGAAGTTACGGCAAGCAGACTTTTTCGCACGGCAAGTCCTTTAGAAGGGGAGGGGAAGGGGGTAGGATAGCGGACAGGTCATCAAGCGAAACTATTGCTTCGCGGTAATATAAATTACCATGAGACATGGCAAATTGCATCCCGATTGACCGCCAAACCTGCCAAACTCGGGCCCCTACCTCACCGATTTCACCTGTGGAGACCACATCATGCTGAAGAATCTAGCGTTGAGCTGCCTTGTTTTGTTTCTCTCGTGTGCGTCCGTTTGGGCTGCCGAAGGCAAAAAGGCTCCGCTTTGGGAAGATGGTGCCCCCGGTGCGAAAGGGACCGAAGAGAAAGACATTCCGACGCTGACCACCTATTTGCCAGCTTCAGAAATCAATACCGGTTGTGCCGTCGTTGTGTTTCCTGGTGGTGGCTACGGCCATTTGGCCACCGGGCATGAAGGGATCGATATCGCCAACTTCTGGAATGACCTGGGCGTGGCCGCGTTTGTGCTGGAATACCGTCACAAGGGTCGTGGCTATCAGCACCCCATTCCGCTGCAAGACGCTCAGCGTGCCATCCGCACGGTGCGTGCCCGGGCCGAAGAATACGACGTCGATCCCAACCGCGTGGGCATCATGGGTTTCTCAGCCGGCGGTCACCTGGCTTCCTCGGCCGGTACCCACTTCGACGCAGGCAACCCCGACGCCCAGGACCCTGTCGACCGCGTTAGCTGCCGGCCAGACTTCATGATTCTGTGCTACCCGGTGATCGCATTCGACCAACCGTACACGCATCGCGGATCGCAAAACAACTTGTTGGGTAAAGACGCCGACAAAGAACTCGTTCAGTCGATGTCGAGCGAACAGCAAGTCACCTCTGATACGCCACCGACGTTCCTCTTTCACACCACCGAAGACACCGGCGTGCCTCCGAAGAACAGCGTGGTCTTCTACCTGGCGTTGGTCGAAAACAAGGTGCCAGCCGAGATGCACGTTTTCGAGAAAGGTCGCCACGGCGTCGGTCTGGCCAAGTCGATCCCCGGAACGGCCGAGTGGGGCAAGCTATGCCACCTGTGGTTGAAAAACCGCGGCATGCTCAGCGAGAAGAAGTAAGCCGACCGTTACCCAAGCGGAAAACTTGCGGGTAACTAGGTACAACCAGAAACATCGTCTTCGGCAGCTGACAATGGACTCTACATCCATTGTCAGCTGCCGAAACGTTTTTAGGCATCCACTTTTTGGCATCCACTTCGTAGGGTGTGAGCAGCGCCAGCGCATCGCACCATGAAGTGCCAACATGCGTCGCCAGAGGATTGAGACCGCATTTGGTGCGATTCGTTCCGCTGCTCAGCACACTACAGGTTGAACTCTATGAAAAGTAGATTTCGCACTTCCAGGGGAATCGATGAGTAACTACCGACGAGTTGCGATAGGGAGGACCGTCTTCTTTACCGTGAACACGGAAAATCGACGTCCCCTTCTAACAACTTTGTTGGGACGACAAAGCCTACGAGTTGCCATCGAGAAAACGCGTGTTGAGCTCCCTTTTTCCGTGATTGCGTTCGTATTGCTCCCAGATCACTTACACACGATCTGGGAATTGCCGAAAGGGAGCGAAGACTTCTCTAAGCGGTGGCAAAAAATCAAAGCGACCTTCAGTAAACACTGGAAACAGAAGGGGGGAAAGATTTTCCCAGTCAATCAAAGCCGTGAATCACGCGGGGAAACGGGCATCTGGCAACGTCGTTTCTATGAACATACCTGCCGAGATGAAGATGACTTAAAACGCTGCGTGGACTACATCCATATCAATCCAGTTAAGCATCAATTAGTCACCCAAGCCGCTCAGTGGCCTTGGTCGAGCTTTCATCGATTTGTCCGTTTGGGCGAATACGATCTCAAGTGGGGCAATTCCCAATTTTGGCGGGGGGATGAATTTCGCGATTTTGATTGAGATCGAAAAGTGAAAACTCCGTCTCCGAAATTAGAACCACCGTTTCGTAGGGTGCGAGCAGCGCCAGCGCATCGCACCATGAAGTGCCTACACGCGTCGCAATAGGATTGAGACCGCATTTGGTGCGATTCGTTCCGCTTCGCGTCACTGCTCTCACCCTACGGAATTGCCTACGGAATCCTCTACGAGATCTGGCGTGGGACTGGTTAAATCTTGCCGAAATTAGAACCGCCGTTTCGTAGGGTGCGAGCAGCGCCAGCGCATCGCACCATGAAGTGCCAACACGCGCCGCAATAAGATTGAGACCGCATTTGGTGCGATTCGTTCCGCTTCGCGTCACTGCTCTCACCCTACGGAATTGCTTACGGAATCCTTTACGGGATCTGGCGTGGGACTGGTTAAATCTTGCCTTTGGCGTCGGGCAACCGCAGCGAATTGCCTGGGGCGGGGCTGCATGCTTGTTATAACCGTTACCAGGTGAAACATTTCCCCCCAGAATTGCCGTGATCTATTCTACAAGTCACCCATCTGACGACGGGTAAAGCAGTAAGCTTTGGTAGGTAAAAGAATCCAACAATCGCTTACCTTTCGGGGCACACTTGGTCATGATTGTCAGCCACTCGTTTTTAACACGAGGACTAGAAACGCTGGTCACCTATAATCCGATCAGCGTTCATGAAGACGTCACGCTCGACGAACTTCTTGAGCGGCTCTACAGCACCGGCTTTCATCATTGGCCGGTTGTCGATGACCAGCAACACATCATCGGGATGATCTCTGACCAAGATATTGTCAGGGCAGCTACCGAACGTCATATCGCGAATGCCCCTCAGGACGAGTGTCGCAAGAATTACAAAGTACGTGTCAGCAACTTTATGAAGCGACACGTTCAAATGATCGATGACTCGGCAAGCCCTCTGGATGCTTTAAGCCGGATCATCGAACAAGGTATCCACTGCTTGCCGGTTACCAAAGCAGGTGCGTTGTGGGGGATGGTGACAACGACCGACTTCATCCGCGAATTGGCCTACAGCTCGCATGTGGTTCGCGATGTTGCTATTCAAGAGGTCTACGACGCCGATCCTGAACTCGTTGAAATAGACACGCCAATCGAAGAAGTCCGCAAGCTGTTTATCGCAGGAGGCCTGTCGTACGTTCTGGTCATCCAAGGCGATTGCCCGCTCGGGGTGATCACGGCCCGCGACCTCCGGCGTCACTGCTGTCGTCAAATGGCACGCACGCTCTTCGACGGTAAGCTCGGCGAAACGTGCACCGCGATTGACTTGCTGAAAACAACCAGTTGCCTACAACGAACGAGCGACCTGGGATCTGCCGCCACTACGATGTACGAACAACAGATCAATGCGGTGATGGTTTGCCCTCGTGGAGAAGAGTACTTTGGCGTGATCACCGAAGAACAGATTCTAAATCGCGTTTGTAACGTGGAACTGGCTGCCGCCCACAAAGAGACCGTCGGCACCTCGTACTAACGTCCCAAGAGCGTTAACCGTTCGACTTCCAATGGAAAGTCGTAGTAGGTGCGAATGCTAGAGGTCTTAGAAGAAAGAACACGCACCCGGGCCGAGTTGCCGGTGGCCGGGCGGTTATTTCGGCGTGTTTCCAACGAAAGACGCTTCTCTCCACGCTCTAGATCTTGCTTCCGATCGATGTGCTGTTTGATCTCGGCTTCGAATCGCTGTTGCGTCTGCAAGCGACGTGTTCGCAGGACATCGCGACTGGAAACCAGTCGACGCCCTTCGGCCTGGACCAAGGCCAGGTCTCGTTCGTAATCGTTGACTAGACGTTCGAGCCGAAAGATCTCGCGATCAAGACGATCCTTGCGTGCCGGGTCATTTGTCCGGCGGCGTTCTTCGTTTAAGCGAAAGACATCGTCAATCAAGATTGCCAGCTCTCGCCGAATGACGCTTTGCTGGGCTTCGAGCTGAGAAATGGAAACGTTGAGCGGGGCTTCCAGCTGAGCAAAACGCTGTTCTTCCTGAGTCCACTCACTACGTAGCTTGTCAATCTGATCGGAGGCCTGTTGCTGATCGACTTCAATCTGCTTGCGGCGAATCTCTAATTGCTGCTGGTTGTTTTGCTTTTCCATCTGCTCCTTTTGCTTGGCGTCGTCCTTAGCGTCTTGCTGTTCGGTTGTCGAAGAAGTGAACAAGGTCGTCACGTCTTGATAGTTGTTGTCGAATTCGGTCTGACGTTTACCAATCAAGGCCGGCTGAATGGCTTGGCGTGCCCGCTTTACAAACAGCGGCGTAATATCACCGGAACGCGGACCTTCGTAAAAACCGATCAAGCGGCCTAGTGCCCGAATGGTATCGACGACATCTTCTTCGTCCTGGCCGGTCAGTTCGCTGGTGGGAAGCTCGGGGGCCAAGCGTTGATGGATGCGCAGCAAGGCAGCCTCGAACTTTTCTTGCAGGGTATTCACCCAGATGAGTGCTCGCCAACTACGAAAGTGCTTTTTATCGACGTCGATCGCAGCTTGAAAGGAGGCGGCCGCATCGTCGTACTGATGGTGTCGTAAAAGCGCCAGGCCGGCGGCATACAGGGCATCGGCATCCTGAAGTTGACGTGCAGCCAGGGAACCTTGGCGGACCTTCTGCATCCCATCAGGACCGATTTGCCAACCGTCGCGCAGTAGTTCGTCGATCACGGCTTGCGAGTCCGCAGCCACCACAGGACCAGCCGACCACGCCAGACTGCCAAGCAACACGATGGCAGCCGAGAACATTACAAACGATACTTCACGGGGAGATTGCCCCATACCATGACTCCCGAGGCGTCCCACCGACACGATAAGACAGCGATAAGCTTTATTCAAAAGAGACTTATCGTATCGTAGGAACATCCGGGGAAAATGACAAGAAACTTTTCGCTTTAGGCAACACTGGCCGGATCGAACAACAGCGGAAAGAACGGGCCTTCCATCTTTTGGCCGACCGCGATGGGTGGCACGCCGGTAAGCAGTTCTTCGTTCTTGTCGCTGACCACGCCATCGCGAAACGCATTGATCACCGTCGCGCGTCGTGGTCGGTCGACTCGGTTTTCAAACGAGCCATGCACCATTAATGGATGATGAAAAGTTGCTTCGCCTGCTTTCAGTTCGGCACCCACCGGATGCTGGAACTGCTCCCACTGTTGGTCGTCGAGCACGTCGCGGATGGCTTCCATGTTGCCGGCCAGGCCTGTGATTGGCAACAAGTCCCACTTGTGACTGCCAGGGATATACTGCACGCAGCCGTTCTCGTTGGTGGCATCGTCGAGACCGATCCAGCACGTCAAATGATTGATCGGCTTGGTGCGTGTCCAGTACGAGTAATCTTGATGCCAGGCCACCACCCCGCCATGCTTGGCAGGCTTGCAGAACAGTTGGTCGTGCCAGAAACGGACCGGACCGCCTAGCAGTTGGCTGGCCGCCATCACAAAACCAGGTGCCCACAACACATCGTGAAATGCCGGCCGAAGTCGCCAGGCACCCAACGCATGAAAGAGCACCGTTTCAGGCGTGGTCGATTCGTTGGTGTGGTACTCGTACCACAGCTCACGCCCTTGGTGATCGGCTTCGAAGAATTCGGCTAACTCACTGCGAAGCACTTCGATCTGCTTGGCATCCAAGATCTTCACGCCGGCCAGGTAGCCTTGCTCGTTAAAGAAATCGAGTTGCTCTTGTGTTAAACGGTATTGCTCCCAGCCATCGGCATCGGTGGGCCAGGCAAACAAATCAGTGGCGAGTTCGTGTAGTTCAGACCAATCGCGGGCCATAGTTCAGCACTTCCGAAGAAGGTTTATCGAGAAGAAATAGCGAGGTTGGTCTGTTTATCGCAAGCAATGGCCCGGAAATCAAGTCATCGCGGCTTTAATGCTGGTGGTCATGTTCATCGTGGTTGTGACCATGATCGTGTTGATCGTGATCGTGCGAATGCCCGGCGTGGCTTCCACTGGGGTGCAGGTCGTTGAAATGGATGTGCAGCTTGGGTCGCGCCTTGACCAGTTTCGACATCCCGTCGTCGGTCAACTGGGTGCCGTCGGCATAGAACGATTCGAGCTGCTGCATGCCGGCAATCGCGTCGACGGCGGAATCGGTGACCGGGCTATTAATCAGATGCAGATAAAGAATCGTAGGGCTATCACCAATCTTGGCGATGCCTTGGTCGGTTATATTTGGCGAACCCACGCGCAGTAGTTCCAACGCGGGCAGGGCAGCAATCTTCGCGATCCCTTCGTCGGTCAACTGGCTGGCCGGCAAGTTGACGATCTTCAGCGTTGGTATCGACGCGATAATCGCGGCTTCTTCATCGGTCACTGGGGTTTGGTCCAGGCGAAGCTCACGCAGATCGGTTGCCTCGCTAAGGTGTTGCAACTGCTGAAGCGGTACGACCGAATCCTTGACCTGAATGCTATCGGTCGCCGCCGACGAGACATCCAGCAGTTGAAGCTCGAACGAAGGTTCAGCACGCTGCTCGGCCTGGCTGGGTGGTTTGGCAAAACAGCCGGTCAGGGAGGCGACGAAAATGAAAAACAGGAAACGCGACATTCGATCTTCTCGATAGCAAAGGAATCCGGCAGGTCAGCCGCAGCGCGGACAACGCAAACGATAACGCGTCAGTCCACCGCCGCGGGAGGTGCTTGATATCATAACCTCTCCGCACTTCCGACAGAAATCGGGCTGCGTGTCGTCTTCGCCATCATCATCTTTCTGCTGACAAGCGACGCAGATCTTGGTATCTGGGAAGATCTCGAGCCGCTCGGGCGGTATCGTCTTGCGGCAATCCTGGCAAACGCGTCCGTCTCCCCAGTCTTCCTCTTCATCGCGGGGAAGATCAATTCGCAGGCCGACGCGTCCGCATTCGTCGCAGGTCAGCTTATGGCTGCTGCGCTCAAACAGTTCTTCGACGATTGCCTGGTCGGGGTTTTCTTCCCGCCGCAGCATACCGACTTGATTCAACAGTCGAAATTTATCGGCCGTACCGACGAGTCGGTGCCAATGACAATCGGGACAGCTAATTTCTTTCAGCATGCGTTTTCCGAGCAAAAATTGAGGCCGGCACGCCAACCTATCGTTTTTCAAAATGGGGCCAGTTAGAATAGGAGACCACGTCAGCGGCCGATACCTATCTGGTATTGTTGCAAAAATCCCCCACCCCGAAGAGGACATCTGATGTCGATGCGTAGTTTTCTTGCCTTGGTTTGTTGCCTCGCTGTGGCCTCGATTGCTTGCGGCCAAGAGTTCAAAAGTGGTATCGAGTGGCCCGAACCGAAAGTGGTTACCCCCGGCGATAAGCCAGCGGACCCTCCGTCAGACGCGATCGTGCTGATCGGTACCGAAGATCTTTCGGCCTGGAATGGTGGCGAAAAATGGAAGTTTGAAGACGGCGTCGCGACGGCAGCCAAAGGGCAAATCAAGACCAAGCAGAAGTTCGGTGACATTCAATTGCACATGGAATGGGCTTCCCCGGATGAAGTCAAAGGGAGTGGTCAAGGACGTGGCAACAGCGGTGTCTTTTTGATGGATACCTACGAGATCCAAATTCTCGATTCGTACGACAACACGACGTACTTCGATGGTCAGGCCGGTGCCGTGTACAAACAGTCGCCACCGATGGTTAACGCAATGAAGAAGCCCGGCCAATGGAACACGTACGACATCATCTTCACCAAGCCGGTCCGCAACGAAAAGGCCGATGTGATCGCTCCGGCCCGGATCACCGTGATCCATAACGGGGTGCTTTTGCAAAACAGCTACCCGATTCGCGGCAGTACCCATTGGCACAAGGCTCCGGAATACGACCGTCACAAAGACGCGGAAAGTATCAGTCTGCAGTTTCACGGCAACCCAGTAAGGTTCCGCAACATGTGGGTCCGCGAAATTCAGCCGATCGAGCCAACCTTCGTGCCGGAAGACTCTGAAATGGTCCGTTACCGGGCCGACTGGTCGACCGAGCCAATCACTGCGACGCCACCTCAAGAGAGTGAATCCGACAAGGAAGAAGCGGGTAAGAAAGAAGCCGACCAGAAGAAGGCTCCTAAAAAGGAAGAGGCCAAAGCGGAAAAGGCGAAGCCTAAGAAGGAAAAGATGAAGGAAGAAGCCAAGCCGCAGCCAAAGGCCGAAGAGCCTAAGCAAGACGCGAAGAAGAGCGACAAGCCCGAGTAAGCTCAGGCTATTAGCCTCTTGCAGACGACATATTACCGAGGGTGGCCGACGGGTCACCCTCGGTTCGTTTCTTGGTCCCTCTGGGGAATAAGGATGGGTGCTTGGCGATTAGATTCCGCTCTTGCATTAGCCGCTTGTCGGTGATGCCCCCCCAAGGTTCTTGGGAAGATCAAACGAGCCACACGTACTAAGCCGCCGGATAACGTCTCGTTTACGCCCTCCCAATCGGCTCAGCTATCACACGCTGCCCCCCTGGCCGGGGCGGTTTTCTGGCGAAACGCATGCGGTAACCCTAGTTCTCACCCGCATTTACATAACTATTACATAGCTGCGACACGCCATTTACCCTCGGCGAGACGATTCCTCTTACAATTCTTCTCAATCCGCGATACTTCTGCGTATGTCAGAAATCGCCAATTGGACCTCTCCCCCTCAATGGATCGAAATTAAGGACATCTCAATGTCGATCGTCACCGAAAACGAAAAGACTTCGCTGCTCGGTGAGAGCAATCTCACCAAAGAGCGACCTAGTAAAAATAAGAAGGCGGATACTAGCCGACCGCGTCAGTCGAAGCCTTACAGCCAGCGTTTCCGCAATGGTAGTGCCTGGCCCATTATTGCATGGATCGGTTTGATTCACGTCGGGGCACTCGCGGCTCCGTTCTGCTTCACCTGGAGCGGACTGATCACCGCCGTCGTGCTGTTTTATCTGACCGGCTGCGTTGGAATCACGATGGGCTTCCACCGCTACTTTACCCATGCTGGCTTCAAGACCATTAAGCCCGTTCGTTGGACGTTGGCTTTCATCGGTCAGCTTGCCGGCGAAGGCTCGGCGATCGACTGGGTCGCCACGCACCGCAAGCATCACGCCCATAGCGATGGCGAAGACGACCCGCATTCGCCGCAAGATGGTGGCGTGTGGGCTCATATCATCTGGCTCTTCCCGCATCACACCGGACCAGAAAAAGACGAACTGCACATGCGTTGGGCACCTGACCTGCGTAAAGACAAGTTCATCTGGTTTTTGCACAACACGTTCATCCTCTGGCACTTGGTGCTGGGCGCCGGCCTGCTGGGCTTGGGTTATTACCTGGGCGGCTGGTACACCGGTATCTCGATGGTCGTGTGGGGCATGTTCCTACGATTGACCGTGCTGCTGCACGTGACTTGGTTTGTGAACTCGGCCACGCACATCTGGGGCTACCGCAACTACGAAACCACCGACAAAAGCACCAACCTCTGGTGGGTCGGACTGTTGGCCTTCGGCGAAGGCTGGCACAACAACCATCACGCTTACCCACGCATGGCCGTTCACGGTCACAAGTGGTGGGAATTCGACCTGACCTGGAACGTCATCCGCGTCATGCGAATGTGCGGCCTGGTCTGGAACGTGGTCGACTACAAGCAAAAGACCAAAGACGGCGCGATCAAGGTTTAATCGCCTGCTCGGCAAGTTCAAAGAATGAAACAGAAAAGGCCATGCAAACCGCATGGCCTTTTTTCATTTTCCATCGACGAAATCTACGCTTCCGATTCGTCAGTCTCAGGCTTCTTTTCGGCTTCCTCGTTGGTGACTTCCCCGTTGGGAATAAACTGATAGCCGGCGTCGCGAATGGTGATGAAGTGCTTAGGCTTCGATTTGTTTTTCTCGAACATCTTTCGCAGCCGGGCAATGAACTGGTCGGGGGCCCTGGTCGAGACATTGGCGGGCATTTCCCACACTTCCCGCAGTAGCTCTCCCTTGGGAATGATACGATCGGGGTGGGTGACGAAGTAATGCAGCAGTTTCGACTCGAGCTGCGTCAACCGAATCGGCTTGCCGTCGACGAAGGCCTGAAACGTATCGAAGTCGATCTCGACTTCGCCGAAGCTGTACTGATGGACCAGTTCTTGTTCCGCGTCTTTCTGAGGTTGTCGACGACGACGCAAAGACAACAGGTTCTTCACGCGGCTGAGAAATTCGTCGAGGTCGAACGGTTTCATCATGTACTGATCGGCCCCCACATCGAAGCCCCGGGTACGATCTTCCGAGAGGGTACGGGCACTCAAGATAAGGATCGGCATGTCTTCGCCGTTACTTCGCAGCGTTTCACAAACGGCATATCCGCTCATGCCTGGCAGCATCAGATCGAGAATCACGAGATCGACTCGGCCCGGGTTTTCTTCGGCGATACGCAAAGCCATGCGGCCATCTTCCGCGACCGAGACCTGGTATCCTTCCGCTTCCAAGTTAAAGCGAATCCCCATGGCCAGGTGGTCTTCATCTTCCACCACTAAGATGTGCGTGTCGGCATTCGGTTTCATCGTCATGACAATTAGGATGCGGTTAGGGCGTTAAGGAATACTTCGATCAAGAGGGGTTCAAGCCGGGGCAGGTTCAGGCTTGTGGGCTTCTTCCAAGGTCTTTGCCCCCGGCAAGGTGACCACAAACAGGGTCCCGCTTCCCTTCGGCGGATCCTTGACCCGCACGTCCCCCTTCATACGGCGGACGAGCGTTCGCACCAGGTACAGCCCCAGCCCGGTGCCAGGCTTCTCGCGCTGTAGTTCTAACCCGAGCCGTACAAAACGACCGAATATCTTGCGCCGCTGCGAGAAAGGTATCCCAGGCCCGTTGTCGGTCACTTCAATGACGGCTTCGTCGTTGTATTTTACGCGCAGTTGTACCTTTACTTCGGGATCTTTGCCTGAATATTTTACCGCGTTATCGATTAAGTTTCGGAAGATAATCTCGATATCGCCATGTAGTCCGCGAACGATGCAGGGAACCGTTTTCAGCTTGATCGTCTCTGGCGGCAAGCGATACAAAAGGGCCACCGATTGGGCACATCCGGCCAATACCTTATCGAGACGGACATCTCCTTCTTCGGCCTCTTCTCGCCGGCGATCAAACCGGCCTGCTTCCAAAAGGTGATTGATCAAATGATCGAGCCGCTCGACGTCTTCCAGCATGGTCTCGTAAAACGCGCCCACTTTGTCAGGCGGAATCGATCTACGGTTGAGCGTTTGCAGGTACAGCTTAAGAGAAGCAATCGGGCTTTTCAGTTCGTGCGTGACGCTATCGATGAAGTTGGCCTGCCGTTGGCTCAAGTTGATCGCTTTAATCGAAAGGACCATATAGAAGATCACCCCCGCCAAAACCACGGCCAGAAAGGTCGCCCCGATCGGTAGAAACGTCCAATAAAGGGGAGCCGCCTGTTCGTTTTCAGTCGCCCCCCACACCGTGATCATCACCCAGCCAATGATCAGTGCGATCAACAGCACGATCATGATTACGGCGATCGTAATGGGCAAACGCAGGGTGCGGCGACTAGACATAGACCATCAGGTATAACGAAAGCTCGGGCACAAAAGTGATGTGCCGCTATTATAACGAGAAACGGACGCAATCCGAGGTCATCACGGCTTGCCCCTTTTGCCGCCGCAGGGGAAGCGGGACGACGCTCACCTTATCATAGCCCCAGTGGTCGATCGAGAATCAGAGAGCTCCTTTTCATGCGTCGTTTTTCCGTCAGCTTCCAAGCTGACTGGCTTGTTTCACCGAGCTAAAACAAGCGTGGGGCCGACGTTCGATCGTTCTCGATGCTCTTAAATGGCTACCAGTAGATGCCAGGCGACGCCTTGTTCGGCTGCCCGGGCGAGGACCTGGTTCCAGATGTCTAGCTCGCCCAGCACTTGCTTCGTGTTGGGCAATGTGGCCGGATGGGAACGCAGGTGTTCTTGTAGCGCTGAAACCGTATGCAAACCTTGCAGCGGCGCGAACCAGGTTTCTTTTTCGAGCTTGACGTCCGAAAGATCAATCCCATTGATCTCGGCCAACGCATCGGTCACCGCCGGTGATTGGCTTTTGAAATCGGTCAGCGAGACAACCCCCAGCTTCCGTGCCAGTCGCCCGAGAAAGATCTCGGACTTGGCGATTTCCTTGCCGGGCACATCTTCCGGGACGTCCGTCACTTTGTGATGCAAAACGATTAAAAATTCCGGCATAGCGTAGATGCCTTGTCGATTGCCTAAATGAGTTTACTTTGCCTGCTCCTGAAGAGAATTAGACAGTCTCATCAAATTTTCGACAATCTTTGTGCTCGCTTTTTCTTCCACAAAATTGGTGCCCAACCACGTCTCGTAGCCCCCAAAGCGATGCTGCTCTGGCGTCGGCAAGTAACCGAACGAACCGTTGGCCAACTCGATCGTGAACGCTTCGGCAAACGGACTACGATCTTTGATCTCTAAACCGGTCTCGGTGAATGTCTCGAATGGGATCGCTGAAATGCCCAATTCGCCGATCTTAATGACCTGTATGGGGACCTCTACCACCTCGGGAGCATCTTTTATTTTTTCAATACGGCTGGCGTAAATCTGTTCGCGACGGTGGCCGGACGCATCGTCCTTCAAGCGAGCTTCGACTTCTTCAAAGTGCTTGATCATTTCCGGCGTTGGCTGGCGTGTTTGCAGCGGAAGCTTCATCGCGGCGGCTCCTAGTGGAACCCAATCTTGGAAGGTAATTTTTTCGTGTGCTGCGGCCACTTTGCTGGCCACTTTTTCGGCGACTTCCTGCATCTTCTCGTACCGGGCATAACGCTTGGGGCTCTTTTGCGTGAAGTCGATGTTATTCACATCGCCACTGGTCCCGTTGGAGAGAATGCCCACAAACGCCGGTTGCTGATCGGTCGCGTTTAGCTTGTCTTCGATCTTCTTGGCGAAGTAACCAAAGTAGTCGGCCGAAACGTCTCCACCACGAACGCCGCCGACGTAATGCAACGAATAATTGGCCAGCAAGGCAATCGGTCGTCCGTCTTGGCTTTGGACGGAAAGAAAGCAGATCTCGGGGTCCACCGGGCCGGCTGGTCGGTCGAGCGCACTGCTGCCGCGAGGAGGATTCATCCGCACGCGATCGACACCGCCAAATGGATTGGTCAACTGCGCCGCGTCGTTCATAAACCAGCGACGATTGAAGACTTCGCTCGGCTCTTGGGCGGCTCCCCAACCAATCTGGGCTGGCTCCAGGTTGTTGATCGCCCGCTGCACGCCGTCGGCGATGCGCTGGACCAGAAACGCTCGATACCCGGTGAGTTTATTCTGTTTGATGATCTTCGACTCGCCACGCACAGTGGTCGCCGAGTGCGTATGCGTGGCGGCCATCAACTGATGCGAAGCGGGGATTCCGGTTGCCTCTTCGACCAGCTGCTTGGCTTTGTCGAAGACGTCTTCAGGAATGCCTACGTTGTCGCAAAGGACAATTGCCAACCGCGTTGTCCCGTCGTCGAGTACCAGACAGCGTGCATGTAGTTCGTCGTGAATATGTCGAGCTGGAATGGGCTGCCAGTTTCCGACAATCATTTCCCCGAGCGGCGGCGTGATGTTACTGGTCGCCGCGCCGGCGAGTAATTGCTTCTCAGCGGCATTTGCGGAAGGGGCCCAGGCGGCAACAGCCACCAACAAGCAGAGCAGTACGTTGGAGAAATAGCGAGACATGGCAGTTTCCATTTCGCGGAGTTAAGGCGAGCAATCTAAGGCAGGTTCTCACAATGTACCAACATAGAACGTGATATCAATTTCATTTTTAAGGTCGCACGCACAAAATCAGCGATCTTGTTTTTGTTCCCACAACTGCGCAAACCAATCGAGCGACTCAAGCTCGCTGCGTAGCGGCGTGCGGATGAACTGCGGGGCGCGAAAGATGTACTCGACTGACTTCCATTGCCCATCGGCGCACAAGGATTCGATATGCCTGATGGCCGACGCTTGGGAAAAGGCTTCCTTCAAGTCGCTCAGCTCGCTGAAGTTGGTCGGCAAGCCGGTCCAGATGACGGCGTCGAAGTCGGTTAGATCGGCCCAGGCGGCAATCGTCGGCGGGACGGAGGCCTGCGATAGCCCAGGCGGATGGGCATGCGGCAGGTAGATGCCGACCTCTTTTTCGGAGGCATTTTCACGGATTTGCAGATCTTGGATTGCCTCGGCCGGGCTCTCGCGGTGGCTGATGGTGTAGGCCACGCGGCAATTGGCTCCTAGCTCTTCTTGCAGAACCAGGGTGAGGGCCCGTTTGCGGCTGACGGAAATGCGAGTGAACTCCAAACGCAGCATGGGCCCATCGAAATACCAGGGACCGTGATGCTGATCAAACTCGGGCCGATCGTCCCACAGCAGGGACCCCCAGCCGATGATGGCCGTTTTCATCTGTTTCCAAGTAGAAAGTCGACTTCTTGTTTTCATCTCTTAGATATAACGGATGAAACAGAGGAAGTCGACGGTGCCCGCTCGTAACCTGGGTCAACAAGCCTAGAGCTTGTCTGCCATCTCCTGGGCCATGGTTTTGACCCGAGCAGTGTCTTTTTCGGCAACCAGTTTTTGGAAATCAGCCATCAGTTCGGCGGCTTTCTCGGGCATGGCTTCTCGCATCCCGTCGATTTCCTGATAGAGTTGCGATTTCATCGCTTTCAGGTTGCCGGTCGAGCCAATTTGCTGAAGTGTCTCCTTCGCATCTGGGGCAGGGGGAACGACCCTGACGGGTGATTCTCCTGAGACGCCGCAGCCTGAGAACACAAGAACAACCAGCACAAACCAATGGTAGTGAACACGCAGAGTCATGGACTTTTCCTAGTCGCAAATGGGAAATTCATCAATGGAATAATGGCTAACGAATGAAGTGCTATGGGTTTTGCACAACCTCTCCACCATTTCGACTTCCCATTGCGTGATATGCGCTCGAATCGATCGTTTCCGTAATAAAGCGAACCGACCCGTCTGCCAACGTAAAGTTGACTCCGCCCGGATGACGGCTGCGGGCCACATAAATTCCCTTTGAGCTGCCATGGTTGCCGGTGTTGGTCGAGGTCATGCAGCTGGGATATTTCCAGTTGGGCGTCGCCATGGTGTTGAACATGGCGTATTCCAAGGTGCCGCGTGTCCAACGCAAAGCGGCATAGCTGCTGTGATTCGACTTGTTGTTCTCGCAGGCGACCCCAGCGGCATCCAGCGATGCCTGGGTGATGGGACCTTGCGAAGTCGATTCATTGGCCGACCATGAGAGCCCGCGAACCACGTCCGATTCGACTCGATAGAACGAATCATCCCCGTCCCCAGTAAGGTGCTCGCCGACGAGGATCGTATTGGTGGTTCCGTCGGTAATCCCAGCGAAGTTGACTTCTTTGTACCTGCAGAAAACACCGTTCTGCCGCGCTTCGTCAACGTCCCAGCCCAGATTCGATCCTACGGAGAATGGATAATTGCAGTTACCTTGGCGAGACGAATCAGGAAAGCTCGAATCAGAAGGACAGACGAAACCGGAAATCCGATTGTTTTGAACGAGCGATTCCGCGTTACTGGCATTGTGATAGAAGTTTTGCGTGGCCGTCTTTACTTGTTCGTAAACAGCAGACTGCTCGATGAACGGCAAAATTTTGACGTGAGGACTGGCCGAGTAACTGGAAGAAGCACCTGAGACCACGCCAAGCTGGTTATACCGCGGAAAGGTTAAGAAGGTGTCGTGGTAGTTGTGGAGGGCGAGTCCTAGCTGTTTCTGATTGTTGGTACACGACATCCGGCGAGCCGCTTCGCGTGCCATTTGCACGGCCGGCAGTAACAGGGCGATCAGCACGCCGATGATGGCGATCACCACCAAGAGTTCGACAAGGGTAAAACCAGAAGGACGTTTCAAACGTCGCATAGCAGTCTCCATCACAGATGTAGGAAGGGGAGGGGGTGAATGCGTGGGAATATATGAGAGTGTCAAGCGAAGTAATACAAACAATATGCCAAACGGATATTTCTTGATCACAATGAGGATCCCTTAAGCCGGGTTGGGACTGCCCTGTAAAGCAGCAATGTGGTTTTCTCTACCACAGAGCCAATAGCAGTCAGGTAGATCGTGATATCACGGCAAAAAACAGAAATCTCAGGAAGATTGATCTCTCTTACAAGCGTGCGGCGTAACAGGGGCCATTTATTGGCCACCACCCTAATTATTAGTGCATGGCTGCGAGATATTTAGGCATGCCTTACCGCTCGTTCTGTGCACAGCAGACCGACCACTCGGTGGGTGTCTCCTGAGAAGCAGGATCAATAGAAATGGGATGCAGCGTGAGCGACGGCCTATCGCCCGAGAGGATCGCTTGGCTCTGGGCGGTTGTCCCATTGGTTTCCGCGTGTTGGCTACTCTTTGCCGGGTTTATCTTTGCCTGACTTGCTGAAGGCCAGATATCCGCCGATGGCAATCATAGCGACCGAGACCCCCAAACTGCCAGCGGCTTTCGAGATATCGTGGGAATCGTTCAAGTCGTATTCAGTAAAGACTAACTTGAGGCCAGACATGGCCATCAATCCACCCAAGATAACGAGAATGTATCCGAGGACTTTCATCAATCGCATCCCACGAGGTTGATAAGCAATTAAAAAAGACGGGCTACCGCTAGGGTAGCCCGCCTTCGTAGTCCTTTACAAGACACAATCCTTAAGTTGTTAGCCCCTCACCTTAAGTCTGGCTCCCTCAGGGAAGAGGAGGCCCAGAAAGGTGAAGCGCTGCTCGCGGGGAATCGGCCAGGTTGTGTTCTGGCATCCCGGCGGATAGCTAGTCCCAGTTGAGACCGCTGGAGCTTTGGTATTCGGTGACTCGCGTTTCAAAGAAGTTCTTTTCTTTGGCGAGGTCCATGGTTTCGCTCATCCATGGGAACGGGTTGCTTGCCTGATTGAACTGCTTCGGCAAGCCAATACGTTCCAAGCGGCGATCGGCAATGTGATGCACGTAGTCGCGGAACAGGTCACGGTTCAGGCCGAGGATACCATTGGGCAAACAATCCGAGGCGTAATCGATTTCCAATTCGACTGCTTCGTGAATCAGGTCGATAATCGACTGCTGGAACTCTTCGGTCCAGACGTCCGGGTTCTCTTGCTTGATGCCGTTGATCAGGTCGATACCGAAGTTCAAGTGCACCGTTTCATCGCGCAGGATGTACTGGAACTGCTCGCCGATGCCGGTCATTAAGTTGCGGCGATGGAACGACAGCACCATCACGAAACCGGTGTAGAAGAAAATACCTTCCATGATGATGTAGTAACCGATCAGGTTTCTCAGGAAGGTCTGAATTCCCTCGAACGAGTCGGTCTTGAAGTCGGGGTCGAGCACTTCGCGGGTCAAGTTCATCTCGAACTCGTCCTTCTTGGTGATCGCCTTGACTTCGTGATACATGTTGAAGACTTCGCCTTCGTCGAGGCCCAGGCTTTCAACCACGTACAGGAACGTGTGCGAGTGAATCGCTTCTTCAAAGGCCTGACGCAGAAGGTACTGGCGAGCTTCGGCGTTGGTCACATGCTTGAAGATGGCCAGGACCAAGTTGTTACCAACCAGGCTTTCGGCTGTCGAGAAGAACCCGAGGTTCCGCATGATGACCTTACGCTCGTCGTCGGTCAGCTTGTCGCTGCGCCACGTTTCGATGTCCTTGGTCATGGGAACTTCGGTTGGCATCCAGTGATTGGCACAACCGTTGACGTAATGCTCCCAGGCCCAGTGATACTTCAGCGGCATCAGTTGGTTGACGTCAACCTGGTGGGCGTTGATCAGCCGCTTTTCATTGGCGTTAACCCGCTGGGTGCCGGTCATTTCGATATCGAAGCCGAGGCTTGGAGTGGACATCGTGTTTTCTCCGAAGGAAAATTTGTGCAGGGAATTCGCTTCTTGCCATCGCGTCGGCCACCAGGGCCACGGGGCCGACGCGTTGTGAACAGGGGCCTAACCGTATCGGCGAGGCCGGCGACAACACGTGCCTATTGGCACGATTCGCAGTCACCGTCCAGGTTGCACTGCTTTGCTTCCGGCTGTTGCTCTGGCAGTTGATCCAGATCATCGGTTTCGGCCGCCTTATCGCGATCGACCTTGATGTTGGACGAGGCACTCTGGTTCTTCATCCAGCGTGGCTGAATGCCGAACTTGTTGACATCGATTGTCGACTTCTCGACCTGGGTCGCACTGAGCGTTCGCAGGTAATAGGTCGTCTTGAGGCCTTTGTTCCAGGCGAGGAAGTACATCTCGTGCAGCTTCTTACCGCTTGGCTCGGCCATGTACAAGTTGAGCGATTGCCCCATGTCCAACCACTTCTGACGACGAGCGGCACACTCGATCATCCACTGCGGAGCGACCTCGAACGCGGTCAGGTACTTCTGCTTGATGTTGTCCGGGATACGGTCGATTTCCAACAAACCGCCGTCGTAGTACTTCAGCGATTCGATCATGTCGGAATCCCACAAGCCGAGGTCCTTCAGATCTTGCACCATGCGGCGGTTGATCTGGGGGAATTCGCCCGAAAGATTGCTCTTCACGAACAGGTTCTTGTAGGTCGGCTCGATCGACTGAGTGACACCGATGATGGTGGAAATGGTCGCCGTCGGAGCGATGGCCATCACGTTGCTGTTACGCATCCCGTTCTTGGCGATCGCGTCACGAACGACTTGCCAATCCAACTTCGAGCTGCGATCGATGTCGATCGGCAGGCCACGTTCCTCTTCCAGGATTTCCATCGAATCGATCGGCAAGATACCGCGATCCCACTTCGAGCCCTGGTAGGTCTCGTAGGTACCGCGTTCGCCGGCCAGTTCGCTGGAAGCCAGCAACGCATAGTAGGAAATGGCTTCCATACTTTCGTCGGCGAACTCGACCGCTTCTTCACTGGCGTAACCCACACCCAAAGCATACAAGGCATCTTGGAAGCCCATCATGCCCATTCCGACCGGACGATGCTTGCGGTTCGAGTTGCCTGCTTCGTCGGTTGGGTAGTAGTTGATGTCGATCACGTTGTCGAGCATTCGCACGGCCGTGTTGACCGTTTCCTGCAGCTTCTCGTGGTCGAGCTTGCCATCTTTGACGTGGGACAGCATGTTGATGCTACCCAGGTTACAAACGGCCGTTTCTGCCTTCGAGGTGTTCAGCAAGATCTCGGTGCAGAGGTTGCTGCTGTGCACCACGCCGACGTGATCTTGTGGCGAACGAACGTTCGAGGGGTCTTTCCAGGTGATCCAAGGATGGCCGGTCTCGAACACACGAGTCAGCATCTTGCGCCACAGTTCCAAAGCATTGATGCGGCGGAACATGCGGATCTTGCCCTCGTCGGCGAGCTGCTCGTAGTGCTCGTAACGCTCTTGGAACTTCTTGCCGTACAGGTCGTGCAGATCCGGCACTTCATCCGGGCTGAAGAGGGTCCACTGGGCGTTTTCACGGACTCGTTTCATGAACAAGTCAGGAATCCAGTTGGCCGTGTGCATGTCGTGCGTACGGCGGCGATCGTCCCCGGTGTTCTTACGCAGGTCGAGGAATTCCTCGATGTCCATGTGCCACGATTCGAGGTACGAACAAACGGCCCCCTTACGCTTACCACCTTGGTTAACGGCAATGGCCGTGTCGTTGACCACCTTCAGGAACGGAATGACGCCTTGGCTTTGGCCGTTGGTTCCCTTGATGTGGGCATTGGTAGCACGAATGTTCGACCAGTCGTTGCCCAAACCGCCGGCCCACTTGCTGAGCATGGCGTTGTCGCCGACCACCTTGAAGATGTGCTCCAGGTCGTCCATGACGGTGCTCAAGTAGCACGAGCTGAGCTGCGGGTGCAGCGTGCCGGCATTGAACAGCGTTGGCGTGGCGGAAGTGAAACGGAAGGTCGACAAGATGTTGTAGAACTCGATTGCCCGAGCTTCTTTGTCGTCTTCGTTCCAGGCCAGGCCCATCGCGACACGCATCCAGAAGTACTGTGGTGTCTCGATACGGCGGCCTTCGACGTGCAGCAGGTAACGATCGTAAATCGTTTGCAGGCCTAGGTAAGGGAACGCGGCGTCACGTTCTGGACGCAGGGCCGCAGCGATCTTGGTTAGATCGAACTCACGCAGCTTTTCCGACAAACGCTTGGCTTCGATGCCGACGCTGATGTATTCCTCGAACTGACGCTGGCAAACTTCGGCCAGATCTTCATTCGGGTGAATGTGACCCAATGCTTCGTTGTAGATCACCATCAGCATCAAGCGGGCAGCGACGGTGTCGTAGTCGGGGTCGCGTTCGATGCGGCTACGCGATGCCAGGATCATGGCCCGGTAGATCTCTTGCGGCGTGATGCCGTCGTACAGCGTGCGATAGGTTTCTTCGACCAGTTCTTCGGCCGAGCAGTTTTGCTCCAGCCCACGCACAGCCGAATAAATCCGGCGACGCATGCGAGTCGAGTCGAACGGCTGCTTCTCGCCGGTTTCCACTTTCACGTGAATGCGTGGAGCTTGCAGCGTGCCGTCGGATTCGACCGCTCGCAGAGCTCGCAACTTGGCATGCTGTTCACGATACAAGATGTAGCGTCGGGCAACGGAGAAGTGCCCGTGACGCATCAGCTGAATCTCGACGGCGTCCTGAATCGTTTCCACGTCCACGCCATCGCGGCTGAACGGTCGATTTTCGATCTGATTGACCACATTGGTCGTGATTTCTGAGATCTGCAGCTGCAAAGCGCCTTCGATGGGTTGGCCATCGGCGATCCCAATTTCGGCTCGGAACGCTCGCTCGATCGCTTGCTCGACGCGGGCCGATTCGAAGGAAGTAATTCGGCCATCCCGCTTGCGGACGTCCAAAGATACCTGGGTCGTCACTGTCGTCATGACATCGTCTCCTACAGGTTGCTGACTGCCAGTCGGTTTCATGCCGTCTGGGTTCTTCTTTGATTCCATTGCCGTCGCCTTAAATCAGCCTTGAATACAAACCTTGCATGAACCTCACACCGGGGGGTGACAACGTTCGAAAATTGACAGCATCAAGCGCAAGCAAGCCGCGTAGGTTTTACTTGGTCGTCCATGACACAACGTTCAGACGAGAACTTGAGACTCCTAATCTTCACCCCTGATAACAGGGGTAACGTCACCCGCTCAGCTTGGCTGCCTATTGCCGCGCTACCTCGTGGGCACCACTACAAGATATTGTATCGCTGGATCACCAAGGCACAATATCCTGTGTCGCTAAAAATGGTTTATCGCCAGATGTTGGGGGCGAATTGAATCATTCTCAACGACGGGAGCCCAATATATCGTGGTAGCAGACCACGTCAACCACATTATCTTCACATGCCATAAACCATTGCTAGCCAACAAGTAAGGCCAACATCCGACATATCTTTCCACACCCTGTTCGCTAGCAAGCAAGTGCTATCTGACCATGGGGGCGATACCTCAAGGGAGGATTCTCACACCCCAAGTGCCTGAAAACACGACACTTAGCGACTTCGCCCAAACACTAACACTAGATCTTGTGCCAGCAGAGGCCAACTCAGGGAACCCAACCAAGATTTTTTGGACTTTATCAACCTCTTACCGGGACTTCATCCCATCTGCACAAGATAGCGAGGTTAGTGACACGTTTGGTCACGCGCAATTTCGAACTTAAAACGAAATGCGATCGCCGTTATGATGAGGTGATAGCACCTGCCACCTCGCTCCTTCCTTTTTCCCACCCACCATATTTATGTGCTTCGACTTCGATAATGCGCGAAGCGGTCTTTTCGTGGCCGTGTTCAGCCTGACGGTCCTTCTACCCACAACATGTTGGGCCTTGGAACCTGAAGCGCCCGACCACTTCGAGAAGACAATACGACCAGCCCTGGTGAAATACTGCGCTGCGTGCCACGATCCGGAAGATCCGAGCAACCACATTAAGTTTCTCCAAGCCGACACGACCGCTGGCATTCAGCATTTGCGCGGTATTTGGGGTAGCACCGCCGCGCAGCTTCGTAATCGGACGATGCCGCCGTCGGATGAAGATCAACCTAGCGAGCAGGAGCGTCTGCAATTGGCCCAGTGGATTGACGACCACTTGCGGGCCACAGCCTGCGAGCTTGGCCCTTACGCGGGCAACGTGACCACGCGTCGTTTGAATCGCCAGGAGTACGAAAACACCATCCGCGATCTGGTCGGTCCAGAGCTTGGTTATCACGAGACCTTACCAACCGATGGTGGCGGTGGCGAAGGCTTCAACAACAACGGCGAGACCCTCTTTCTGCCGCCGATGCTCATGGAACGTTACGTCGAAGCGGCCCAGGATATTCTCGACGCAGCGATCGTGACGCCGGCCTTGCGCAAAACGTTTTCCGGCGATCAACTGATTCCACAGGGCAAAGCCCAGGCCAACGGAGCACGCCTGTTGAAGCCGGGCCAAGAGCTGACCGCCGGAACGGTCATTTACGTCAGTGGCGATTACGAGTTGACCGTCGACGTTCGCAATGCACAGAAGAAGGAGCTCCGGCTCGTCTTGAAGCTCGATGGACTTCCGGCCGACCGATTCAAGCTGAGCTCGAAGTACGAAGAGCAATCCTTTAGCACGACCGTTCGCCTGAATCGCGGCTTCCATGCGATTGCAGTAGAGAACCCCCAAGCACAACCTAACGTCGAGCTTCTCCGTTTGAAAGTGAAGGAACTGGGAATCAAACGTCCTAAAGAAGCCCAGAAGTTTCACGATCGAATCTTTCAAGCCAATGACGGCAAGTATGCCCAAGACCGGGATGCTGCCACCAAGCTGATTCATCAGTTCGCTTCCCGTGCATTTCGACGCCCTGTGAACGATGACGAGTTGAAACCCTTTTTTGCCCTTTATGATCGAGCTGTGAGCCGCAACGATCCCTACGAGGAATGCGTTAAGCTGGCATTGAAGGGAATCTTGATTTCGCCTCACTTCCTATTTCGGATCGAAGCGACTCCGAAGTCGTCTGAATTGCAGCGCATTAGCGACTACGAACTGGCCACGCGACTTTCATATTTCCTGTGGTCGAGCATGCCGGATCAGCACCTGTTCGACTTGGCCAAGGAAGGCAAGCTTCACCAAACGCCTGTGCTTAAAGCGGAAGTCCAGCGGATGCTGCACGACCCGAAGGCCGACGCTTTTTTCGAGACGTTCACCGGGCAGTGGCTCGGCACGAAAGAAGTGGGCGGAAGTATTTCCCCGATCAACGGCCAGTACCGCGATATCTACTCAAGTGAGTTGGCGGCCAACTTTCGCGCCGAAGCAGTTCAGCTGACGACCTATATTGCGAGAGAAAACCGGTCGATCATCGATTTCCTCGACGCCGACTACAGCTTCCTCAACGATCGCCTGGCCAAGCACTATGGCCTGCCCCAGCTGAAAGGTCGTCAGCTACGCAAGGTCGAAGTCGACAATGGCCAACGGGGCGGATTGCTAGGCTTAGGCGGCGTGCACATGGTGACCTCGTATCCCCAGCGTTCGAGCCCCGTGCTGCGAGGTGCCTGGGTGCTGGAAACATTGCTGGGGACGCCGGTTCCTAGCCCACCGGCGGACATTCCGGCCCTGCCTAAGAAGGTCAGCTCGAAAGATTCCACGACCTTCCGGCAGAAGCTAGAAAAGCATCGCGATAACCCTTCGTGTGCCGCGTGTCACGATTTAATTGATCCCATTGGCTTCGGCCTGGATAACTACGATTTGCTCGGCCGCTGGCGTGACAAGACCGAGAACGGCAAGCCGGTCGATGCCACCGGCATACTTCCCTCAGGCGAGAAGTTTGCTGGCCCGGTCGAGCTTAAAAAGATTCTGCTATCAAGAAAGCAGGAATTCACTCGTCATTTCAGCCGAAAAGTCTTAGGTTATGCCCTAGGACGAAGTCTGGAAGATCCCGACAGCTGTACGATCGAATCGCTGGTCACATCGCTCGAAAAGAACGGCTACCGCTGCCAAACACTGATCGAAGAGATTGTGCTCAGCATCCCCTTTGGTTATCGTCAACTCGCGACGACGCCTGCCCACCCCTCCCACTAAATTCCCTCCCACCGCAATCCTCGACGAAGGAAAGACTGATGCCTCAGCCCATTTCACGACGGACGCTGCTCAAGGGAGCCGGTGCGGCGTTAGCGCTTCCTTGGCTTGAATCGATGAGTCATCGCAGCTTCGGTTCAGAAACATTGAGCGAGCCACCCAAACGCGCGGCGTTTCTCTTTGTTCCCAATGGTGTTCGCAGCGATCAATGGAACCCGGCCAAATCGGATGACGGCAGCTTCGAGCTGACTCCGATGCTGCAGCCGTTGAAGGGGGTCAAAGAAGAGATCACCTTGCTCGAAAATCTGTGGCATAAGAATACCGTCGGTCGCAACGGGCACTGGCCCAAGGTGCCGGCATGGCTCTCGGGTGGGTTCGTCGAACGCACATCGGGCCGCGACATCAACACCGGGGGGATCTCGATCGATCAGGTTCTCGCCAATAAGATCGGCGATCGCACGCCGCTGCCATCGCTGGAACTTGGCGTCGATGCGGCTTACACAGGCGTCGATAACGTCGGGGGCGGATTCACGCGAATTTATGGCTCGCACATTGCCTGGCGAGATCCTCACACGCCGGTCCCGAAAGAAATCGTACCGCGACTGGCCTTCGATCGCTTGTTCCGCACGACCACGGCCGGCCCGGTTGTCTCGGGGTTCAATCCAAACCAAAAAGCCGTCGCCGATTCGCTGGCTCGCGATGATGCGAGTGTGCTTGACCTGGTACTGGAAGACGCCAAATCACTGCGGGGGAAAGTCGGGGAAGGGGACCGAGCGAAGCTGGACGAATACCTCGAGTCGGTTCGCAGTGTCGAGAGACGCATCGAGAGCGCCTTGAAACCTCAAAAGCGTTGGATCAACGAGGGGCGTTTCGACCTGCCGCGGCCTGGTCCTGGCATTCCGGAAAGTCACGAGGAACATGTTCGCTTGATGCTCGACATCATGGTCCTGGCCTTTTGGACCGATACAACCCGCATCTCGACGTTCATGCTCGGTAACGCGCAAACCGGCCGAAACTTTGGCTTTATCGACGGCGTACGCGGCTCGTTCCACGGTCTGTCGCACCATCGCAACGAACAGAAGGAACGCGAGCAATACGAAAAGATCGTGCTCTGGCACTTGTCGCAGTACGCATATCTAATCGACAAGATGCGCAGCCTCGACGAAGGGGGCCGGTCGCTCTTAGATAACAGCCTAGTGATGTACGGCTCGAGCATCAAAGATGGCAACACGCACCAGGAAGAAGACCTTCCGCTGCTGCTGGCCGGCAAGGGGGGTGGCAGCTTCAAGACCAACCGCCGGATCACCGCGCCGAAAGATACGCCGCTGTGCAACATGTACGTCTCGATGCTTCGGCATATGGGGGTCGAAGCCGAGAGCTTCGGTGACAGTACCGGTCACCTAGAAGGCTGGAGCTAGCACGACCTTCGCGATTACTTCGATTGCGGCAAGTTTGTGAGCTGCACGAGAACGATTTACCGGCCATCCGCTGCCGACCGATTACAGATGAAGGGTCATTTTGGTATCGACCCTTCGATTTGATTTCGGCTTGTGCAGGAATTGTGCCCATGGCTCGCTTGTGGATTTTCTGGACCCTATTGGCAATCGTGGCGGTTGCTCCTAGCGTCGGCCATGCGCAGTTTCCGACAGAAAGCATCGCCGAAGACGCCTTCGAAGAATTTGAAGCCGAAGCGGAAGAAGAGGGCGAGATCGAGACCGATCGCGATTCATTCACGCCATCGACTGCCGTGGTTGGAACGGGCCGGTTCGTCTTTGAATCGGCCTACACCTTTGTCGACAACCGGGGCGTGCCAGAGACGCACAGTTTCCCCGAGATCCTCACACGCTACGGCGTATCCGAGAACATCGAACTTCGCTTCGGTTGGAATTACGAAGCTGGTGGGGCCGGCAATCCAACTTCCGGCAACGTCCCCGACCAGTTCGAGGAAGAAGCCGAGCTTGAGCGTGAAAGCAGCGTCCTGTATGGAGCAAAGTTCCTCCTCACCGAGCAGTGCGGCTGGACGCCAGAGGGTTCGTTGATCGTTCAAGGCTTTACACCTACTAGCGGTGAAGCGACCGACAGCAGCATGTCCGCGACCTACGTAGGCGGCTGGACCCTACCCAACGACTGGGTCTGGGACTCGGCCCTTCGCTATAGCACCGGCAGCGAAGAAGAGGACCACTTCAACGTCTGGGCACCCTCGACGGTCGTGAAGGTCCCCTTCGGCGAACGCTGGAAAGGGCACGTTGAATACTTCGGTATCTTCACTGAAGGGCGCGAAGCGGAAAGCACCCAGCACTTCTTCAGCCCTGGCATGCACTACTTGATCTGCCCCGACTTTGAAGTCGGCGTGCGCGTTGGCTGGGGCTTGAACGACCAGTCGCCAAACTTCTTCAGCAACGTGGGCTTGGGCCTGCGGTTCTAAGAAGCAGGGGGCGTTTCCCATGCTCGATCAAGTCTTGGCTTTTCGACGATCATCGAACGAACACGAAACGCCGAGAGACTTCGCTCTCGGCGTTGGATGTTTTTCGCTGCACTGATACTTGACTTCACTCAACCGGACGGGCTGGTAAAACTAAAACCAACCCAGAGGATGTCGTACCTCCGCCAAGCTCGTTAGCCTAGCGGATTGTTCCAAAACCGAACGATCACGTCGAAGGGAAGATCGTCTTCCACGTCCACCGTATCACGTCCCAACAGTGTGGCGATTTCAAGTGATTCAATATCCGAGAAAATCACATCGTTGTTGTTGACACTCGCGGTTCCATTGCCGATCACGAAGTCGTCATGACCGAGTCCACCATAGAGCCTCAAAACGTCGTCAGCAGAGTCGCAACCGTACAATTCAATACCATGCTCTAAACTGCCTTGTCCATTGGCCATGAATAGGTTCACGGTGTCTGCGGAGGTATTCGAGCCAACGAGAATCACCCTGGAGACCTCATCTTGGGACTGCCGCGAGATGATTTGTCCGTTGTCGTTGTTCACGACCGTCACAAAATTCTGAGTCACGAAGACGGACACGTTCGCGCCAGCCTCCGGTGCTTCCAGAATTAGCACGGACTCCTCAAAGAAGACGTTGTCCTGAATGTTTTGGACATCCGTATTCCATCGGATGATGTTCGCCAGAGTCACCTCTTCCAAATCAATGACACGCGAAACCTCTTCCGATTGCAGGAACGCGTCCTGCGTATAGAAGAATCGGTCGCCGTCACGCAGACGCTCGAACTGATTGCCAACGATTGCGTGGAGCAATTCGCCAGCGCTGGAACCTGGGACATGGTCCTCGGCCAAAACACCAGTGAATATATCAATGTTATCCACCGTGCCGAACACTTCCTCAAGCTTCGCCTGAATCTCGGGGTCCGAGCTGATCTCTGCGAAGCTGGTCACGGACTCCAGCCCGTACCGGTCGCGAAGATTGTTATAGTCGGGAAGTCCGTGATCGCGTCCGCGCTGAATGTCGAGAGCAGCAAGATCCAGCCCGCCTGCGAGTTGAGAAATTGCTTGCATCTCCACAGATGGGAACAGCTGTCGAGCCCGATACTGCTGCATGGGTAGCCGAGCTTAAAAAGGACCTGGCAGACAAGCTGGTTCGCGCAGGGCTCATTGCTCCTAAGGTCGATGCTGGGGCGATCACTCTTGAACAACACCTAACCGAGTACGTCAATCGACGCACGGACGTCAAGCCGGCGACTCGCGTGAATTGGGGTCACACGCAGCGAACCTTACTGGACTTCTTTGAGAAGGACAAGCTACTGCGATCCATTACGCCAGGCGAGGCTCGCGACTGGCAACGATGGCTTCAAACAGGCGAAGCGAGAGAGAACGCCCACGCCGACCGCGGGATAGATGACGGACTGGCACCAAACACTATTCGCAAACGAGTCTCTAACGCTCGGCAGTTTTTGGAGGACGCCCTCTCGCGGGAGTTGATCGCTAAGAACCCGTTTGCCAGCCTTAGAGGATCCGTAGGGGCGAATCACGCTCGCGACTTTTTTGTTACGCGTGAGATGGCGGGCCGAGTACTCGAGGCCTGTCCGGACGCGCAATGGCGCCTCCTATTCGCCCTGAGCCGCTACGGTGGCCTTCGCTGCCCATCAGAGCATCTCGCCTTGCGATGGATCGACATCGACTGGGAGCGAAGCAGGATGCGAGTTCGCTCCCCCAAGACAGCGCACCACGAGGGGAAAGACCACAGGATCATCCCAACCTTCCCGGAGTTGAGACCATACCTTGATACGGTCTGGGACGAACCGTCTGACGATCGGGAATTCGTAATCACACGATATCGTCAACCAAATATCAACCTACGCACGCAGTTGGAACGAATCATCGAGCGGGCCGGCCTATCCGGATGGCCGAAGATTTTTCAAAACTTAAGGGCCAGCCGGGCAACCGAACTCGCGGCCGAGCATCCCGAGCACGTCGCGGCGGCATGGGCGGGACACTCAACAATCATCGCCAAAAAGCACTATTGGCGGGTTACCGACTCGGACTTTGAGAAAGCGCTCTCGGGAGGGTTGGCGCAAAATGCGGCGCAGCACGCGGCTGGCGATGAATGCACGCGATCGCGAGGCGCATAAAAAAACCCCAGTATTACCGGGGCAAGCAAACTCCTGCAGCTATGTACAAAAGTTCACTATGGGCGATATTGGATTCGAACCAACGACCCCTGCCGTGTGAAGACAGTGCTCTAACCAACTGAGCTAATCGCCCGGGATTTCTAACTGATGTTGCCCCACTTTTATAGGTCGGACGTACACGCAGAAAGGTTCGCCGGAATTACGTAAGTTCCGATTTCTCCGGCGTCGACGATTGAGGCGGGGGCTCGAATTTTGGAGCGCTGGCCTCTTCGAAGTCGTCGTAATCATCGAACTGTGTTGGCGAACTCTTGGAACTATACCCGGCATCCACAGAATCCTCAACCTCCCTTGTCGCGGAGTGGAACTCGGACTGGATGTCGGACAGGCCCCGTTTGAAGTCGCCGTAGTACTTCCCAAAGGTTTTGGCCACGCCAGGCAGGTTTTTGCCGAATAGCAGGATCGCAATCACTCCGATGATCGCCATCTCTTGCATGCCCATCCCGCCAAAGAAACCGAGAAGCGCCGACGATGTTCCTATTTCATGCAACATTGCGTGAATGTTTCACTCCATCAGGCAGCGTTCAAAGATCGTCGCTGCCGCGTAATCTGCTTGAAAATGAACCCTTACGACTTACCGCGAGTTACGCCTTGGGCGCTTCGCCGTTGTCGTGGTCGGCCGAATCGTCCGACTTGTCGTCCATTCCGCGTTTGAATTCGTTCACGCTCTGGCCCATGCTACGCATCAAACCAGGCAACTTCGTCGAACCAAACAGCAGCAAAAAGATCGCCAGGATAATGACCATTTCCTGAACACCAGGCATGCCAAAGCCGACCAACGCTAAATCATTCATACCGATCATGCTATATCCTCACACTCAAAAGTTAGAGCATTGAAAATACACGCAAACAAGTCGGCGAAAGCGAGTCAGCACCCGGGTGGGTCCAACCAGAACCAAACTCGTGCGGTTCCCAAGATAAAAAAACGGAACGTGTTAGACTGAATTCCGACTCTCTATTCTATGCAGACCGGCCCCGATGTCAAAGGGTCTCAAATTGTCGGAAGCTGCTTAGTAGCGAGGTATTGCTACCGATGGTAACGGTTTTTCGGCAACTCGGGGCTCTTCCGCCTCGAAATCGCGGTAGATAGGTAAGTAGCGGAAGTAAACTTCCAGGGACAACGCGGCCATTGCTGTTGAATAAACACGGCCTCCATAACCACCCCAGCGGCACTTTGGATCCCAGCTACCGGTGAACTCGCCTCCTTTAATCTGAGAGTCGAGTAGCTTTGGCTGAAGTTTGCCGGCCCAGCGTTTCCACGAATCGTCCTGCATCTGGTACATGGCCAGAGTGCCGTAGTACCAGTAGTAAAAGTCGATGTCGTCGCGGTTAGGTTCGCTCAGCATGACGAACTCGGTCGCTTCTTCAATCTGCTGAGGCGAATTCTCAATTCCCAGAAAGAATCGGCACGTCAACGCTTCGGCGGTCATGGTAGGGCTTGCCTTCTCTCCGGGCCGGTAGGCGGCGAGTCCTTTAGATGGACCAGCGGACGATTCATCTAAGAACCGTGTCATCAGGTCGCGCGTGGTCTTGTCGATCTCGATGCCAGAGAGTGCAGCGCTGTGCAGCGCCAGAACCTGCCAACCAAACTGGCTCATGTCACCGCGATCGCCGGGGTGATACCGCCAACCACCCATTCGCGGATGCTGAGCGGTGATAGTGTAGGCCAGTCCGCGATCGAGGAAAGGACGAATGCGTTCATCTTTGGTCATCGCATACGCTTCGCTGATCGCCAGAAGAGCCATCGCGTGACAATACATCTTGGCATAGGTGCCGGCCTGACCACCAAGACATCCGTCGGGATGCTGATGATTCACCAGGAACTCGAGTGACTTTTGAACCGTTACCCGATGCTTTCCATCCAAATGAGTATGCCCTTTGCCCAGAAACGCCAGCGTCGCCAGACCAGTGATGCCCATATCGGCGTTGTTGCCGGCACCTTGTCGATCGTGACCGGCGACTTTCGTTTCCTGCCCGGCACCATGCCCGACCGCGTCCCAGCGGCCGTCGTCTTCCTGATTGGCGGCCAGCCAGTCGAGTGCCGAGTTCAGCGCCGGCTCGATGTCCTTCGAGCCCCCCATCATTTCAATCCAGGCACCGGAGTCTTCGACAACGCGAGCCTGCATGATCAATGGCAGCGGCTGAGTATCCATCCGCGTGCGTGTCGCCCGAGGAAGGGGCAGATTGCGAGCCGCCATCCGGCTGGCCCACAACTGTTGCATTTGGTTTCCCTTCAGCGAAGCCAAGGTCGCATCGAGCGCCGTCGAACTTTGCGGCGTGCGTTGGCTTCGCGCCATCGCTTCCAACTGATTCGTCGAAGCAAGGAGCTGGTCTCGCTCGCCGGTTAAAGCATCGGCCGAGTCGGAATTGGCCATGGTATCGCGCAGCGTTTGCACATCGTTAGAAGGATCGCTTACCACTTGAGTTGGCATCGGTGCGCTACGCATCTGCGGCATACTGCGATCCACGCGATCGAGCGGAGGCATCGGCAGCGGTGATGATTGCTTTTCTACCAGGGGCGTTGACGCGGCAGGGGAGGGGGGCGTCATCGCTTTGGCCAATACAGGGCTCGGCGCCACTTCCAATTCAGGCAGTGGCCCGGTTGCCGGCACTTCGTTTTCGACCACTTGTTCGATCGGCAACGGCGGCTGAGGGATGTCCCACGAACGCTGCTCCAAATTGGGCATAGGTGGCTGCGGCAGCGGAGGCGTCAGCATTTCTGGCGTGGGCATTTCCATTCTCTCGAGCGGCGACATAAGCCCTTCGACCGGGGCAGGGGACATGGCCAGTTGGTCCCACGGTTTGACTTCCTTGTTGGCTTCAGACTGTTCGTCGTGTTGGAAGTCGATCTGACTCAGTCGAATATTAACCGGAGCCGAATTGCCAACACTAGCCGGGGCGAATAAATCGGTAACCTGAGCGTACGTCATCAGCAGCAAATGGGCGAAGATCGAAAGCACGACGCACTTGGAAACCGGTCGAGCCTGTCCCCAGCGCGTTTGCATGAGAATCAACAGCGACAGGGTAATGGACGCCAAGCCACCCCACAGAATGCCCCACACAATTTGCGAGGTTGTGTGACTCAGCTCCGCAATAAAAGCGAACGAGGCGGGGGTCATGCGTTACCTCCGCTCGTTGGATAGGCGAACCGAAATGGCCATCTCGGCGATCCCGGCCTGACGAACCGTCGTGAGCACCGTAGCGACCTGCTGAAACGGCACGTCACTATCCCCACGCACGAGCACCCCGAGGTCCTGATATTCGGCCTGAGATGCAGTCAAATGTGCTTTGAGATCTTCCAAATTGACCTCTTGCGTTCCGAGCATCACCCGACCATCACGAAAGATGTTGATGACCTTCTTCTCAGGAGCAGCAGTCAAAGCCCCCATGTCGCTCACTTGCGGCACATCCAGGTCGACCGATCGTTCCATTTCGGTGAACTTCGATCCCACCATGAAGAAGATGATCAACAAAAAAAGTATGTCGATCATCGGCGTCAAGTTGAGTGACTGGGCTTCTTCGTTATCCGTCTTCAGCGGCATGACCGTCTCCCTGATGGGTGTGACTAGGCCGCTTTCGCGGTGGAACGAGACGCGCGACGCGAGGGAGACTTCTTCTTCTCTTTCCAGCCGTCTGAAGCAATCGCGTTGACGACTTCCTGACTGTGCGAATCGATCTCCATGATCAAGCGATCGACACGACCCGAGAAAAACAGGTATGCGATCAGCGCCGGCAAGGCGACGGTCATTCCGGCCGCCGTTGTGAGTAGCGCCTGGCTGATGCCGCTGGCCAAAAGCTCACGCTGGCCGGTCGCTTCTCCATTGGCGGCAATCGCGTTAAAAGCACTAATCATGCCCAGCACGGTCCCCAACAATCCCAGCAGGGGGCTGATCGTACTGATACCGTTGAACAGTCGCAAATATTGGCGAAGCCGCTGCGTGACACGTTCCCCGGCGTCGAGGATTGCCTGGTCGACTTCAACACAGTTGCGTCCCCACTTTTTTACGGCGGCGGCAAAGACTTCCGCGACGGGGCTTTGATTTTCTTCGCAAAGCGCGAGGGCCTGATCTTGATCGATGCGACCATCTTTGACTTGCTCGATAAAACGCTTCACGAACGGTCGCGGAATCACGCGTCCGCGTCGCAGACTAATCGCGCGCTCGAAGACAAAGACCAGCAGCATGAACGAGCATAGCCCGATCGGATACATGAGCAATCCACCGTCATGAAATACCTGTAGCAGGTTTTTCGTGGGGATGGGGCTCTCTTCACTGAGCGCCGGTAGACCAGGCGGAAGAGGTGCCGGTTCGACCGCCCCTTGAGCCATTAAACTAGAGGCCCAACACCCCCAAACGATTGTCAGCAGTGCACCATAGGCCAAAGATCGGTGAAAGCGTGAGGCGAGCATCCATTCTACCCCATGACTGATCATTTACTTGGTCCTCATTCCATCCCGTTGAGCTTGCTGGGTGCGCTGACGCACGACGCTCAATCGTGTTTCCGCCTCTGGGGCAAAAGGTGAGTCCTCGAATTCAGTACGTACTTCCGTGTAGTACTGCGTGGCCTTTTCCCAGTTCTCTTGGATCTCGTGGCACTTGCCGATCTGTAATAAGGCAGCCGCTTTCCACTTCGGGAACGCTTCGTAATTGGTAGCGACTTGAGCATAAGCCCGAACGGCCGCATCGTAGTTCTTTTGATGGAAGAAGGTCTCGCCAATCATCCACTGAGCCATCGCCGCCGTTTCGCTTTGGCGTGCTGTCGGCGATTGAACCACCTTCGCGTACGCAGCACGTGCCTGTTGGAACTCGCCCTGCCGAGCCAGGCATCGGCCCATCAAGTAGTCGAGTTCATGAGTCTGTGCAAAATCAGGATAATCCTTCTCGATTTTCAAAGCCTTTTGGTAGGCGGCTTCCCAATCGTTTTGATGAGCGAGGATCTGAGCGAGCCGCATCTCGGCAATGGGCAAGCTTTCCAGGTCACGGCCCATGTTGTCGGTCAGCATCTGCTCGAATTGGGTCTTGGCTTCCTCGAACTTCTCGCTGCGAAAGCGGGCTTCGCCCCCCCAGAACATGGCCATGCTGTGCAGAGGTTCATCGGCGACATGCTCGGAAACAGCGTCCATGTGAGGAATCGCGGCTTGCCAGTTGCCGGCCTGCACTTCAACCTGGCCCAACATGTAGCTGCCAAACATGGCGACCTTGCTTTCGCCTTTTTTGTCGAGCAGCTTCTGTAGATAAAGACGTGCTTTCTCGATATCACCGGCACCCAGTGCGGCTTCGGCGATGCGGTAAGTCGAGTCTTCCCACAGATCACTATCTTGGAACCGCTGATGGATCTGATCGAACGCTTCCAGAGCCTGATCCTGCTTCTTCTGATCCATGCGAACCCAGGCCAGGCGATACCACAGGTCTTCTGCCGGCAGCACGTCAGGTTGACTTTCCGTGAGCTCCATCAGGATGGCTTCCGCCTCGGAATCTCGTTGCAGCTGATCGAAAAGCGAAGCACATCGCAGCTTGGCATGAGCAGCCAGGGGATCCTGGGGATGATGCTTGGCCAATTGTTGATAGCGTCCGATGGCCAGCTCGACGTCAATTTCTTCCATCTGCTGGGCCTGCTGATACATTGCCCCCACGGCCAACGCACTATTGGGGTTCTTCTCGAGAAGTTGATCGAGGGTCTTCGTGGCAGCGGTTGCATCCGAGGTAGCCAATTGACACCAAGCTAGACCGGCCAGACCTTGTTCAACAAACGTTTCTGAATTTTCGTTGGCGGCTAATTCCTGATAGAGCGTCTTAGCCCAAGCGATTTCCCCGCTGCGAAAGGCCGCCCCAGCAATTTGCGTTACTTCGCTTAGGTAGGTCACGGTGGCAATCTGTCGACGATCGACTTGGCTCCAAGCCTCTCTCGCGTCTTCTACCTTATCGCAGTGGAGCAGTGCAGTCGTGCGGCGAAGCTGGACGAGATTGCGGTGTTCGGTCGCGGTCAAATCTTTGAGCGAGCGATCCAGAACGTCGACGGTGTTATTCCACTCTTCGTTTTGGCTGTGGATCAATCCCAACAGCATGAGCGACATACCGCGGTAGGGTCCTGCCTGGATCGACTCAGTGGATTCAAGTAACTGCTTCGCTTCTTCTTTTCGCGAGAGGGCAAAGAGCGATACGGCCAGCAAATAGTTCCGGCGATCTGCCTGGGCAGCCTTTGCTTCGACCTGCGGAAATTCCAGCTGCAAGACCTCAATGGCTTTCGCGTGGGCGTCACTTGCTTGCAACTGGGTCGCTAAGTTCATCTGAGCGAGAATGGTCAACGAATTGGGCGACGATCGCTTCGACAACTGCTGCCAGGCAACCTGAGCCGCGGCCAGGTCTTGGCCTTCCAAGTGAATTCTTATCAGCTGATACAGTGCCTCGTCAGTCCACGAAGAATCGGGCCAGGCTTCGATCTGCTGGGTAAGCAGCGCGACAGCCTCGCTGGTGTTGCCCTGAGCGAGGGAAATCTTAGCCAACAGATAGTGGATCTCGTCCTGGAACTGCGGCAAAGACTTGTTTGTCTTGAGCTGCTCCAGGCGATCGACCGCGTTCGGCCAATCACGAACTTGATAGTATGTTTTGGCAATCCAGAAGCTGGTCTGATCGGCAATCTCAGGCTGATCCTTGGCGGCAAGTTCAAAGCGATCGACGGCTCGGCGATAGTTCCCGGCCTTGAATTCTGCGATGCCGGCCTCCAATGCGATGCTACCGGCAGCGTACTTTCCGGGGTGGTCTTTCAAGTCGATCAGCAATTGTTCGTAAGCAAGCCCTGCTTCTTTCCAGTCACCCGTTTGACCAAAACAACGCGCCAGTCCCAAGCGAGACTCCACCGTCATGCTGGCGGAGGTCGCTTCTTTGACCGACTTGCCGTACATCAAAATTGCGTCGTTCCAGCGTTTATCCTTGCTCGCGATCTCGGCAAGATAAGGATAGGCGTGAGAGATCAGCTTGCTATTTTTGTATTTGCTCTGAAAGATTTGAAAAGCGTTCTTCGCAGCATCGTTCTGTCCGGAAAGAAAGTAGCATTCGGCAACACGGAATTCAGCGTGTTCCACGAAGCTATGCTCCGGTAGCTTACTTACAAAAAGCGTGTAGGCACGCAGCGCTTCTTCACTCCGCGACAACTGAACGAGCGACTCTCCGCGGTAGAAGTGAATGACACCTACCTGAGCGTGATCTGGCTGCTGAGCCAGAAATTGATCGAACGCGTCAATCGCCTGCTGCCAATCACCCCGCGCATAATGAAACGAGGCAATCCGATATTGGTCAGCTGCCTGGTCCGCTTGGACCATAGCACTCCCGGTCGCGACCAGGGCGAATACAACAACTAGCCAAAGCTTTTGAAAAGAGGGTCTCATTCCTTGAACCCGTGCAGCATTCTCAATCCATGAGAATTGGGAGCGTGTCGCGGAGAATCATATCCGCAAGCATCGCATTACTGAATAGCGGTCCTGGCCTAAGTGCCGGGACCTCTCTGTCTCCCTTTAGAAAATCGTCCTGCCTGAACCACGGAGTTTACCTGAATTCACGCCAGCACGGGCGATTTTTAAGAACGCCGAGAAATCCGAATCACTGCTAGCGGCGATTTATGGAATACGCCTAGTAACTCGCACGAAAAGCATCGGCATGCTTCTATTAACCCCCCCAAAAAGAGAAAGCCCCTTTCGACCATCGGAAAGGGGCTTCATCGAATGGATTCCAAGCTATTCTCGAAGAACTACTTCGACTCAGGCAGCGACTTGACTCGCAACTTGCGAAATTCGACTTTGTCGCCGTGTCCCAAAAAGCCGATGTGCCCGGTCGAACGTTTCAGGCCAGGATGATCGTTTCCATCCAGCGTGGGATTGCTGCGAATCTCTTCCAGGTCGACCTTAAGGATTTCGGTACCGTTAAGAACGACCTTCACCAAATCGCCATCCACGGTCACTTCCTGCTCATTCCATTCACCAACCGGATTCAAATGACCCCGTTTCGCTGCTGCCAATCCGTAGAGCGAACCATGGTACTGATATTTCTTCAGATTCTCGTACTTCTTGGCGGTGTCGTCCAAAATCTGCAATTCATACCCGTTGTAGGCGGTGTTACCGGAGAGGGGCGCTCGGATTCCCAGGCCGTTATTCGCCCCAGGTGGCAGCTTGAATTCAAATCGCAGAACGAAGTTGGCGTACTCTTTCTCGGTGTAGATGTTTCCGCCGCCTGCGGTTGGATCGCAGACGATGCTTTCCTCTTCGACCTTATATCCCTTGGTGTTGCCCACCCAACCGTCGAAGTTCTTGCCGTTGAAAATCGGGACGAAGCCGTCTTCAGGCTCGGCGGCGAAAACAGAAGAGGTCGGACCAACAATCAACAGGCCCAATAGAAGGGAAGCCAAAAGAGTTCGCATTGTGTGAATCTCGTCAGAAGGTGTGGAAATGGAGGCGGGTCACATTAAGAAATATTATTTTGCGCGAGATATCAGCTCGCGTCAAAGTACAAAGGGGTCTATTTTTAAACCATTCGCACTACGATTTGCCTGACATCCCGCGAGAGACAACCGGACAGCTAATCGGCCCGAGACCGACGCCAGGCACTGGGTGTCACGTCGCGCATTTTGCGAAAAGCACGATAGAAAGTAGAAAGCTCAGCAAAACCACACTCGAACGCGATCGATGTAATCGGGCGTTCGGTCGTTTCGAGTAGCCGACAGGCATGCTCGACACGCAACTCTTGCACGTAGTTCAGCCAAGTCTGCCCTGTCACCCCTCGAAACAACTGAGTAAACCGACGCCGGGGGATCCCAATGCTGCTCGAGGCTTCGTCGATCGTCGTGGCTTCAAAAAAGTGGGTATCCAGGTGGCGAATGTAGGCCACCATCTCGTCGACTCCAGGCTCTTGAGACAGATCGGTCAAGCCATCCGACTTGTCGACCCGATGACTTGAAATCAGCGAGAGGGTCTCCAGTCCGTTTGAAACCATTGCCAATGGCGTTAATGGACTATTCTGCAGCTGCTGATATAGCAAACGCCGCAAACGTCGCTCGATCCGTTGTGCGAAATGCGCCTGACGCGGCAATAACCCCAACGGCAACGCTGAAACCGCTTGCGGGTCGAAGGAAAGCAGCGACCGATGCACGCACAGGACGTAACACGAAATCGGTGAATTCGGCGAGTCTTCTACGCGATTCTTACGACCCGGCAGAACCACCACCATGTCTCGCGGCGCCACCTCGTAGCGATCTTCCGCTACATGGACGTAACCGCTGCCTGAGATGACGTAAACCACCTTCACGAAGTCATGGACGCGAAACTCCATCTCGAAGTCTGGGCCATGATGACTTTCGAGAATCAAGACACCCCACGAGGGGAGGGTCTCTTCCAAGGCGCGATTTGTCAGTGAATGCGTCAAATTCAACATGGGCCCTAGGCTGGCTCGATGGGGAGAAACGCTCCCTAACCTAACTCAAATCGGCATTACTATAACCCAGATTCGGCGATAGGTGAAACATCGGGCGAGTGAATTCATCAAGATAAATTTCAGAGTGAACCAAAAAAAGCGTCGGATCCATTTCGGATCCGACGCTTAAATATAGTTCGTCTTGAGCCATTTGCAGCTTACAGAGGCGATTGCTGCGTCGGACCAACCGGGCCAGGCAGATCCTCTTGGACGTTGCCAACGCGGTGCAGGTGATTATGGTCGATGTAGATCACCTCGCGAGTATCTTCGTCTCGCAGGGTGTGCGGAATCGGCCAGCCAATTCGCTTCACCTCAGTGTAATACACCGTGCACTTGTAGTGAGCATGATGCAGCTGAACAGGGCCCACCAGCGGCATGACGCGTGGCGGATCGATGTAGTCAGCGATCTTTTCCTTGGTGATCCGAACGTTGTTACGTTGAACCTCGTGCAGGAACGGCAGACCACCTTCGACGGGGCGTGCACGTTCTAGGGCTCGCATCACTTCGTCGTCACTTGGCGGATCCAGTGCAACGTGTGGAGCTCCTGGCGGAATCGGCGGAAGAATCGGTGCACGGTCATAACGCTCGTGCACGTGGAATTCATCTTCCTTGTTGTCCATGTAGTATGGGGACACGGGAATCGGGAACAGCAAAGGACCAAAGTATGGGCCTTGGGTCGTACAACCGGTGCTGCTCAATGCGGACAACCCCACACCCAAGATCAAGCTGAGCTTAAGAATGCTTCGTTTCATCGTTTTCCTCAATGCCTTCCTGGGCGATATAGGGCTGGGCCCCTATCAATCCGACCCACCGGATAACCACTTCCTCCATGAAGTGGGCGCTTATCTGTAGTTAGTTATCGTGTGAAGCTGTAACAAACTTGCGGCTTTTTCCGTCTGGCTCGAAAATTCCAGCATTGCCGCTGCTAGCATGCCACGTTTCACATTTCACGCGGTCAAATTCGCCACGCATATTGCATAAAAAAAGCCTCCGCCGGAAATGCGAAGGCTTGAGGGGGCACTCGATGGCCGAGCCTCGCCCGCGGTTTGCGAGCGAGGCAAACATCTCCCTTAGAAGGAGTTGTGGCGACGGGCCTTGAAGTCCAGCGTCCACCAGCCATCTTTCCATTCCATTTCGACCTTACGCCATCCCAGCGGGACTTGTGGGTAAGGATAGAACGGGCCGATGTAAGGCCAAGCTTGCGGCGAGTACTGACGCGGATAGGTTACAGCCGCGTAGTTCGGGTGAGCCGCATAGGCAGGCCAGGCGTAACCAGGCATGTGCGGGTGGTCGTACCGAGATGGTCGGTAGTGACCGTAGCCGTACTGTGCCGGGTAGTATGCCGGAGGAGCGACGGTCGCCATAGGCTGTTGAGCCATATGAGCACCGGCGTTCGCTGCGGCAGCATTGTTGTTGGCAGCAACCTGGTAAGCAGGAGCTTGAGCCGGGATCGGTCGAGGCTGGCCAGATGGAACTGGCTTCAGCTGACGAATCGGAGCTGCCGGAGTTGGCTGACTGGCCAACACGCTCTGCTCTTCACTTGGCTTTTCAGCACTGACCGGCTGGACCGGCGAGAAGCTAAATTCACCCTGTGGTTCGAGCATTGGCTCTTCGATGGCTTGTGGCACCGATGGCATCTTCTGAGCGACAGCCTGAACCATAGGCTTGGAAACCGGTTCAGCTGGCACCTGACGAGCAGGCTTGCTCAGATCACCGGCGGCCAGATCACGCGGAGCAGATACCGGCTCGGCAGCTTCTGGCTGAGCAACGACGTTGCCTTCGATGCGAATACCATCGACAACGCGTTGGACACCGGAAACACGACGAGCGATATCGATCGCCAGATCATGCTGGTGAGGGTTCGAGACGTGGCCTTCCAGCCAGACGACCCCTTCTTCCACTCGCAAACCAATATTGAAGCCTTTAAGGCTCCCCTCAGACTTTTTGGCTTGCATCTGCTTAACAATGGACTGGGCAATTTCGGTATCCCCACCCATCGTAATCGCAGGCACGGCCATAAAGGCCGCGATGATCGCCAAATGAATTAGACGTGACATCGTCCCCCCTCCTAGGAAATTCATCTTCACGCGTTGATTACTGCTATCCAGCGATTGGTTCCGCAACGGGAAGCGGCCGAAGCTGGAATCTGTATTCAATCTACAGGATTTGATCGCAATAGCGCAGAGACCGCTCACAGCGGTTCTGCCTTCCCTTAATTCGGCTAACGATTGGTCTAAAAGGCAGTGTTTTTTCGATTTTGCCAGTTAAAAGGCCCGAATCTCGATCCCAAGGTTTACCTAACCCGCACGACCGGCGCATAAAAAAAGCCTGCACTCTTACGTGCAGGCCTTCTTCTTATTGCAGGATCCGCAGAAGCTTAGTGATGCTTCGGCTTTCGGTGCGACTTGAAGTCGAGGAACCAGTAGCCGTCGTCCCATTCCAGGGCAACATGCTTCCAGCCTGGCGGAATCTGTGGGTAGGGGTGATACATCCCAGTATATGGCCAAGCTGCAGGAGCACTGGTCTTGGGATAATCCATCGCACCATAGTGCGGATGACCACCGGGAACCGGGCCCTGATAGCCTGGTAATCTCGATTGATGTTGATGATGGAACATGCCCTGATGACCGTAGCCCGGTGGGCAATAGGCTTGGCCATAACCACCTTGAGCATAAGCCTGAGGCGGCATGGCCTGCCCATGGCTGATAGGCATGGCTTGTGGGCCACCTGCGGCAGGCATGGCCTGTTGCGACATGGCTGTCGCGGGTAACGCGAAGGCACCCAGCACCAATGCTAATTGTAAGACCGACAAACGCATCGCATTCTCCCGATAGTGCGCGGCAATGTTTGCGCGATACCGAGCGTTTCAGGAGTACATGCTTGCCATTGTTGGCCAGCTAAACACCATCGCTCGGGTCATAGACATAAATTGACCTAGAGGGTGTTTCGGCAGAATGCCACGTCCAGAAGTAGAATTTTTTCCAATTCTAACAGTCGTAACGCAATTTCCGAACGATTCGATCGTGCCAGCAGGCACGCCAACGGTGTCAGATCTGCCGAGTTGGCTTGGTCGCGCTGGGCTCAAACACGCAGGTTACCGCCAAAACAACATAGACAATGCTGCCTGCTAACCAGAAACCCGAGCCATTGATGATCTCATGAACCAGATGCACCGTAAGCACTAGGAAGCATGTCACCGAGGTAAACTGAGCTAACTGCTGGCTGGCAGATTCACGAGCAAAGCGAACCCACACCACGCTTAACATCACGCAGAAAAAGAGCAGGGCAGAAAACCACCACACCTGCGGAGGCATATGATAAGGAAACATCCGCGATCCAATCCTTGGGAATATTCTTCGAATTCATTTCGAGAAGGCCAAGTTTTACTAAAGCCAGCCCAATTCCCAAATACGTATTCGAGTGCATTTCAAATATAAAGGGCACGTCACGAACCACGCGACGTGCCCTTGGGTTGTTATCGTCATCCATCGACCAAAACTATTTGATCAACTTACCCAGTTCCGTATCGAGCTGCGAGATATGCAGACTGCGGCTGATGACCTTTCCATCGGGCCCCACCAAAATCGTGGTAGGCAGGGTCAAGACACCCATTTCGATTGCGTAGCGGCTATCGAGCCCCCCCTCTTCGTACAGCTGAGGCCAGGCTAGGCGATTGGCTCCGAGGAATTGCTTGAGGTCCTCTTCACTGGAATCCAGGCTCACACCCACGACCTGAAAACCTCGGGCACCGTACTTGGCCTGCATCTGACGAATAACGGCCATGTCTTCTTTGCACGGTTCGCACCAGGTTGCCCAGTAGTGCACCAACAGGGCACTGCCTTTAGCACCCGAGGAATCGAGCTTCTTGCCATCGACGGTCGTTCCACGAATGACAAATGGCTGGCCAACAGCATCTAGGCGTCGGATTGCTCCGCTGGCCTTATCGCCGAGGATCGTGCCCGAGAAATCGGTACGGATTCGGCTGTACCATTTCTTCGCGTCGTCTTCTTCGCCAGCAAACTCGTGTGCAATTGCCAGCTGCATCATTGCCTCTGCCGCGTCAGGACTCTTCGGGTAGGTATCAATAAAACCCTCGAGCTTGGCCAGCCATGCTTCCTGAATCTTGGCGTAATCGGCCTTCGGATCCTGAAATTGCTGGGTATAGCCAGCCGACATCTCGCGAAAACGAATATAGGAAGCCAGATCGCTCTTTGGGGCCTGCTTCTCGACTTCATCGGCCAGAGATTGAAGTTGATCGAGCCCCTGACTCAGCTCGCCCGTCTGAATACCGCCACTCAACGCATCGGCGAGTTGCTTGATCCAGTTTTCTCGCATTTCATCGTCATTCGCAGCCGCGATCACCTTTTTGATGACCTGCACGCGGTCCATCGCCAACTTTTCACGCTGATCGGCTGTCGTGGCCTCGGCCATCTTCTGATCAAGGTCCTCCAGCTTGGTCAATATCTCTTGGATTTCACTCCCGGCAGCCATCCCGGCCTGTCCAGCGGCAGGGTTTCCAGAATAACTGACCGAGAAGAAGTACCCTTGAGGGTTGGCAGCCGCTACGTCGTCAGCCCCAGGAGTCCCAGTGGGAGCCCCGATTAAACGCCAAGCATCGCCAATTCGGACAAGCGTGCCGAGTTCGAGCTGGCCGTGTTCGCCCCCCTGATCCAGCATTGCGATCGCGTTCTCGTAGACGACCAGATCCTTAGAAACGCCATCGGTTCCGGCAGGCACAATCCCAGGTCGCGTCGCGCCGAAATGAACCCATTTAGTACTCTTATCGATTAGCTTTTGTTGACGAGCCCAGGCAACGAACTGCTCGGCCCCGTTATCGACCTTGTCGGCAACTTCCTTTGCCCGCTGACCGGTAAGCCCTAGGGACTTGAATTCGGCATCGTTCGGCAAAAGGGCAGCGAAACGATCCGCATCGCCTGTTTTCGCTGCTTCGACCAGCTCGGCGGAAACTTCTTCGGCCGAGATCATCTTCCACTGGTCAACCAAGCCGTCTTCGTCTTGATCGAGACCCCACCGTGTACCCGCCATGCCGAGCCAACGATACTGATCGGCCTTGCCGTTGAAATCGGTATCTATATCGCGGTAGACCTCGACGCCGTCGTTGTAATAGGCCCAGAAATCGACCTTCTTGTCGTTATTAGTATCGAGAAATACTCGCAACCGCTCGCCATTAGGGCCAGTGACAACCCAACCGGTCGCTTGCCCCACCTTTTCCGCCCCAATATTGCACTTGGGGATTTGATTGGCGTCTGGCGTCTGATATTCGACGTTCTCTTGTATGGGTTGCAGCTGCAAAGCCTGTTCTGCAGTCGGTCCGGCGGCGATTACCGAAGTTCCACAAACCATGCTTACGCCCAGGGCCATCGCCCAACGAGCCTTATGACTCTTCATTCCAACCATCCTTGTCTCTAAAAATGCAGCAAATGCTTGTGAAAGCAACTCTTCATTGCTTGTGATAGCTACTGACGATTATCCACAAAACCACCAATGAAATCATCATCAGTTTTTCGCTATCCGAACAACGACCTTCCCGTGAACATTTCCCTGTCCCAGGGGTCCTTAACGATAAAGTTCTGTCTATACGTGGGCTATATTCTGAGGGTTCCTTAAGAAAACCGCCGACCCCGGTTTGACAGATCTCGAACCGCCGATAAAATTTGCTATTTCCCGTTCGGGGCAATAGCCTCGATAGGGCGTATAGCTCAGTTGGTTAGAGCGCGTCGCTGATAACGACGAGGTCCCAAGTTCGAATCTTGGTACGCCCACTAGACGACTCCAGGAACTTATCCTAGAGTAGTCGATCCCAAGGAAATGGGGCTGTAGCTCAGTTGGGAGAGCATCTGCTTTGCAAGCAGAGGGTCGCAGGTTCGATCCCTGTCAGCTCCACTTTTCGAGGCCAATAATCATTGCGATTTGCGGCCTCAAAAAAATCTCGCGAAACTTTTCGCGGGGCCCTTTACAAAGCAAATTTGCTGAGTAAACTTTGACGCTTCCCCAAAGGGAAACCTCTTCAACTGATCGCAATGAAAAGGAGTTCATTGAACTCTTTTACATTCCGCTCAGCGGAAGACGACAAGGCCTGCAAGCCGAGTCGAAAATGATCTTTGACAATTTGGTTGGTAGATGGCATTTTGCGTAGCAAGGTGGATATCAAACTTCGATTTGCCTCGTGCAGATCGTGGTTCAGATAAAAGCTTTGTTGCGACATAAACGATGCAATTTC
>NZ_JABRWO010000021.1 GCF_013618625.1 Bremerella alba
CCGCGATTCGCTCCAAGGCCAGCACGACGTCTTGGCCGCGGAACCGTGGCTCGACCTCGATCGCCAGACTCTCACGAGTAAAGTGATCGACTATCGTTAACAGCCGGATTCGACGCCCGTTGAACAGTTCGTCGGTCATAAAATCCATCACCCAGCAGTCGTTAATGCGAGTCGCCGAAGGACGCAAGGCACGCGTCCGACAACTGACCCGACGCCGGGGCGTCTTCGTCCGAATGACCAAGATGCGTAAACGACGTGGTCCCGAGCAGACCATCAAGGCTCTGCAAGATGGTGAAGCCATTTTGGTGGCTAGCAAATCGTTGGCCGAAGCTTGTCAGCCCCTCTCAATCAGTGAGGCGACCTGGATGCGGTGGAAGAAAGAGGTCGGTGGCATGAAACACAACCAAGAAATGGCGAGTGCAAAGTGCGACACTGCGCAAATCTTCCGGCACACGAGACAAAAGTTGAAGATTTCTCGTGATTATCATTATTTTGTGTCTTCGTAATGTCCAATTTGCCTACGAATCGGGCAATAGATAGTTACCCACCGACGCTTCCCACCCATGAGCGCCCTGCATACGGACGAAAATATGACCGAGAAGAAAGCGGCGATTTCAAACTCGGACGATCATTTTGTTGAGGCGTTACTGCCTTTGCAAACCCGGCTTTATCGCTACATTGCGAGCCTAACCCCTAATCGAGTCGATGCGGAAGACTTGTTTCAAAAGTCTCTACTTACAGCCTGGCAAGAACGTCAACGATTTAAAACGGATGGTGACCTCTATGCCTGGCTGTGTGGCATAGCACGAAATCACATTCGACATCACTACCGGTCGGTCGAGCGCTGTCGAGAAATGATCGATCATGCCATCGTCGAACAGTTGGCGATTCGTCTCGAAAATGAAGATCGCCATTTTCAAAAGCGTCAGTCAGCATTGACCGAATGTCTCTACAAATTGCCCGTCAAGCAACGCGAGTTAATACAACGATTCTATCAGTCCGATCATTCGATTCGAGACTTTGCCATTTCGCGAAATACGGGCGTCGAGGCGATGTACAAGAGACTACAACGCATTCGGACCGCTCTTGAGTCGTGTATCAAGCAGGCGATTGCCGTGGAGGCAGTCCGATGAAAAACGACTCTCGGTCCCTCAACGAAGTTTCCGATTTGGCTGATCGTTACTACATTGGCCATCTCGATGAAGAGGGAATTGCTCGTTTGAATGAACTCTTGCTTGATAACCCAGAGGCCCAAAAAGCGTTTCTGGAAGTGGCAAGTGTCTATGCTCGGCTGCAGTGGGAGTATTCCAATACGTCGCCAACATCGGATAGGCCGGCTCTCGAAAATCATAAGGGTCAGCAGAGCACACCAATCTCTCGTTCGCCGGTGTACGGTTGGCATTCGTGGGCGACCATTTCCGCCTTGGCGTTTCTGGTTTTCGCCGTTTGGGGTTTGTGGCAGACCGGCTATGTCTCACCGAGCATCCAAGGGAATGTGGCCTTAGCGACCGTGTCACAAGCGATTGATACTCACTGGACTCCAGGGTTCGCGCCACAAGGACCTTCGCTGTTCGCACAGCGTCTACGCCTTGAGAAAGGGCTTGCTCAGCTAACTTTCTCGGGCGGAGCCATCGCAGTACTAAAGGCTCCGGTCGACTTGGAATTGCTTAGTGCGAACGAAGCCTTCTTGCATCAGGGACAAGCGGTCATTCGCATTCCCGAAGGTAGTTCCAACGATCATTTTCACCTTGAAACCCAGAAATCTCGGGTAGTCGATTTAGGGACGGAATTCGGGGTTGAGGTAGACGATGAAGGCGATTCATTGTTGCAGGTTTACGAAGGTGAAGTGCAAGTCACATCCAAGACATTAGACGACCTGGGCTCGCCTCAACTCATACGAGAACGTGAGGCGGTCGTCTTAGGAAGCACTCCGCAGAAGACCGAATTTTGGGCAGAACGATTCGTCCGTGAATTGCCTGGTCCCGATGATCCCGCTGGGCCTGGGTTGTTTCCTTACAACGAGAGCCAGATTCAATCGGTTCGAATCGCCCGCGCAGATAAACCCTTAGATATCGACGCAGATTTATCCGACTGGAACCTGTCATATCGGTTCCACTCAACGGCAAAGCCACCGTATGCAGAGAATTACTACCTGGAGGCGGCCATGATGTATGACGATCAGAACCTCTACATTAGTGCCCACGTGGGAGATCCTCATCCCATGAAAAGTAAAATCCTCCCCAGTGACCCAGCAGATCAGCACGGCGCAGGTGGTTCCGTTGCACTTCGCCTCTCCACGGATCGACAAGCAGGCTGGCCAGTCGAGGCAATGAACCCAAGCCGTCGGCACGGCATTATTCATCCCACTGACCGGAGTGAACAACTGGCATTTGTCGTACTTTGGTACAGCCAATCTCTTCAGAAACCATGCATTCACCTGCGCTATGGGATGGACCTTCACGGAACCCAGGTGAATCCGCCAGGGTACCGGGGCGCATTTCGCAAGGACAAGGATGGCCGCGGCTATACGTTGGAGTACGCCATTCCTTGGTCGCTGCTAAATGCCGAAACCGATCCGCCACAAAGCGGTGACGAGTTGGCTGCCATGTGGTTGGTCCACTGGAGCGACACCCATGGTCGTCGCTGGCAAGGCCAAATTATTGATGTCACCAACCCGGAGGAAACGGATTGGAATTTTGTCGATGCTGCCACTTGGGGCAAAGCAATTTACTTGGATTGAGCATTTTGAACGACCTGCTGATGAATAAGATATTTACCCTGGCAATCCTTCCCGCCGTGCTACTGCTGACCACGGTGCGTTTGGAAGCAAACGATGAATCGCTTCCCTCGTTTCTTCGGACACACTGCGTCCGATGTCATAACGAGGAATCGCAAGAAGGAGACTTCCGCATCGATGCGATTTCTCAAGATTTCGGGTCCCCAACTGACAGCATGCACTGGGCGGAGATTCGCGAAAGGATCAACTCTGGCGAGATGCCTCCGGAAAGTGAGCCACAGCCAACTACGGACGAAATAAGTTCGATTGTTGCATGGATCTCAAAACGTCTTGCCGAAGGAGAGGCGGCCCGGATGGCCATGCATGGTCCGGTTGCCCACTTTCGCCTAAGCAACGAAGAATATGCCAATACGATCTACGATTTACTGGGCGTTCGTTTTGAAGCAGAACGAGCCGGCGTCTTTAATGAAGACCCTCGATGGCACGGATTCAGTCGTATCGGCTCAGAGCTGACACTCTCTCCATCTCATTTAGAACGATACTACGATGCCGCCGAGACCATCGTAAGTCGTGCCAGTTCACTCGCAGCCCATCCGCCGAAACCAGGAACTCGACTTCGAGACAATAACGCCAATCGCCCCGAATGGTTAGATAAGGCGGGAATTGTAGGCCCTGTACGAGATCCGCTTTTGCCAGGTATGGGGACGATGATCGGCAATCTACGAGATGCTGGAAGGTACCGCTTTCGGGTTCAGCTCAGCGCGATGCCCAGTCGATATGGTGTGGCGCCCCATATCTCGGTACGAGATCGCAAAACCAAGCAATCGCACTATGAGGTTGATGTCGTCGCTCCTGAAAAAGAGCCTACAATCATCGAGTTCGAAATTACAGCCAATGAGCGCGATCAGATTAACCTCGCCAACGTCGCTCCAGGTAGTAATCTTTCCTTCAAGTCTAGCGCACCGCAAATATTTATCGATTCCCAGCAAACGCAGGTCATGAGTCCCCGCACGTATAAGTTGACCGATGAGGATGGGAAAGCGATTTATCCTTTGCTGCTTATCGATTGGGTTGAAGTGAAAGGCCCATTGACGGATGAATCGGAGTTGGAAAGCCGTGAGGGATTGTTTCCTGAGGATCAGAATGAGGACATCGATCAAGTGGCAATCCGGCTTCATCAATTCATGGAGCGGGCTTGGCGCCGGCCGGTCAGGGATGTCGAACTGGATGCCTACATCGCACTCATCGAAAGCGAACTGTCCGCAGGGGAATCGCTTTCAAATGCCTATCAAGCCGCTCTCACCTCGGTGCTTACGTCCAAGAACTTTCTTTACCTGATCGAGGGTGATGCCCAGAAAAAGCGGTCCCAACTTAATGACTGGGAACTCGCTTCCCGGCTTTCCTGTTTTCTATGGGGATCGATGCCAGATGAAGCTTTGTTTGCCGCAGCTCGCGAGGGGAACTTACATGAACCAAAAGAGCTACGACGGCAGGTACAACGTATGTTCTCTGACCCGAAGATCGAACGTTTCCTGACCGCGTTTCCTGAGCAGTGGCTACAACTACATCGCTTGGGAATGTTTCCTCCGGACAATCGACTCTATCCTGAATACGATTACTGGCTGGAAGAAAGCATGCGCATGGAGACGCTAGGGTTCTTCCGAGAAGTCTTTGAGAACGATCTCTCGATTCGAGAGTTTCTCGATTCCGACTGGACCATGGTCACTTCGCGTTTGGCTGAGCATTATAACTTGTCCCCGGTCGAAAAGTCCGGACTGCAACGCGTGTCGCTGCGTCCCGAAGATCATCGAGGTGGTTTACTGAGCCAGGCCGCTATCTTGTCTCTTACTTCCGATGGCACACGACATCGTCCCGTACATCGCGGTGTCTTTGTATCGGAAGCCATCTTTGCCAAAACCCCGCCACCTCCACCGGCCAATGTAGAACCGCTGGTCCCCGTCCCAGGGTCATCTCCTAAGGCGACCGTGCGAATGCAATTGGAAGCCCACTCGAAGAATGCAAACTGCGCCGCTTGTCACAAAAACATTGATCCTCTCGGCTTTGCCTTTGACAACTACGACGCGATTGGGCGTTGGTACGCGTACGAAGTCGTTCATTCCGGCCAAGGCGATAACCCGAAGGTCGATGCTTCAGGGATATTGCCAAGTGGTGATCGTTTCCAGAACCCTGCCGAGTTTCGGGCCTTGTTGGCCAATGATATGCCCAGGTTTTCGGAGGCAATGTTCGAGCATCTTGCAACGTTTGCCCTACGTCGGACCATGACGGTGAATGACACCGATGACCTGCAAGCTCTGGTAGAGACATCTCAGGCGACAGACTATCGCTTGAAATCGATGATCGAGGCATTCGTGTTGTCTGATCTTTTCCAAAAACGATAACTCAATCCGGAAGTGAAAATATGCCGTTACAATCTCAAAAATGGAAGTTAAATCGCCGCCATTTTTTGCGTGGCCTGGGGGTTTCTCTGGCGTTGCCTTTTCTTGAATGCATGCAGCCACTTTCATCGGCATTCGGTTCCCCTTCTGGTGCGGCCCCCCGACGAAGTGTCTTCATTTATCTTCCCAACGGCGTTAACACGCTCGATTATCAGATTACCCAATCGGGTAAGGACTATCGGTTTTCCAGGTCGATGAAGTCGTTGGAAAAACATCGAAACGTCATTACACCGATCAGTGGCCTTTATCATCCCCGTGGCATGGGGCAGGCCCATAATTGCGATCAGGTCTGGCTGACGGGAGGAAAGGTCTCGTCCAATTCCATTTCCATCGACCAATTGATGGCGCAACAAACTGGCGTCCATACTCGCCATGCCTCGTTAGAACTGGCAAATTCGGGTGGTGGCTCGCTGGCTTTCAATCCAGACGGTATTCAGTTGCCAGCCAATCCCAATCCCTCCCACGTATTTCGACGATTGTTTCAATCCCAAGCAGGGAAAACAGAACAACGTCGCCGATCGCTTCAGCGAAAAGGCAGTATTCTTGATCTCGTCTCCAACGAGGCGAACCGCTTGGAACGTGCATTGGGGAAAGAAGACAAAGGACGTCTCGATCAATACCTCAGCTCAGTTCGCGACTTAGAGATACGCGTAACCCGCGCCGATGCGTGGCTTGAAAAGCCTTTGCCGGAAATCGACGATCAGACCCGCAAACGCGTCGATCGTAATCCTTCTCAGGAAGAAGTGGGCGAGTATTTCCGGACGATGTATGACCTGATTGTGCTGGCCCTCCAAACGGACATGACCCGCGTTGTCAGCTTCCGCACGGGAGCCGAGGGCAAGGGACTCGCAATTCCGGAAATTGGCATTCTAAACGGCCGGCATGCACTTTCACATCACGGCGGTGATGCCCGAAAAATGGAAGAGCTAACCAACAGCGACACATTCAACCTGGCGCAATTCAGTTACTTCCTCACCCGGCTAAGTGAGACTCAGGAGGGTGACGGGACGCTGCTGGACAACACGATGTTACTCTACGGTAGTGGCATGACCTACGGACACAGCCATGGAAATGCGAATCTCCCTCTGATTCTCGCCGGTGGCAAGTCGATGGGGCTTCGGCACGGGCAGCATCTTGACTTTAACTCTGCCCAGAAAGAGTTTTCCGGCTACGACCTTACGGAAGCAGGCACGCAATATCGGATATGCCACCGCCCAGTCAACAGCAGCGCTCATATGAGTAACCTGTTATTGACGATGGGGCAACGCATGGGACTCGAGATTGAAAACTTTGCCGACAGCAGCGGCGAAGTCTCCGAACTTATCGGCTAAACAATTATGGAATACAAGCGAGTAATGAAGATAACACTACTGCTTTTGATAAGCCTATGTGGTCTGGCCTCGGTACAAGGCGAGGAACTCGACAACGTAACGCCACCACTCGGCGAGTTCCCCGCGCCCGGCACCGGCATGTACTTGTCGGGGGAGGTCGTCTTTGTCGATCCCATCAATCGCCGGGCCGCACTACGGATCGATGGCGATGGCGTCGAGAACCGATATGACAAAGCCGCCCCAAGTCGTTTTGCGATGTTGCCGTATGGTTCAATCTGGTACCAGGGCGCATTAGCTGATCTGCGTGATGTCCCCATCGGAACTCATGTCCATGGACTGTTTTATCGTGCGCCGGACTGGGATCGCTCGATACCGCCCTACGATGGACGACGAGAACGAGGTCAGTATGTTTCTCCTTATACTCATTGCTTATTGCTGGAAGACGATTTCAGTTGGTACCAGCGACGGGGCGTTGCCTGGGAAGTTACCAAAATCACCACAGTTACGACCAAAAAGGTTGCCAAGCATGGGGGCGTGTGGGACGAACCAGTTCCCGCGATGGTGACGATGATCCCCGTAGGCAAGTCGCTAGAAACAGGGCTGCAAGGCCCTCAAGACTTTAGCCTGGACGATTCCACGATCGTCTGGAAAGACCGAGGCCTGGGTACCCTTGAAGATCTTAAGATCGGTCAAATTGTGCAGTTCAATTTGGCTTGGTGTCGTGACTGGAAGAATAAACGCTTTCACCTGGGGAAAGTCTGGATTGATGAAGCAAGTCGCGAAGCCGTCACTGCCCGACAACGTGCGCAGTTCAGTCGTAATTTGCACCACTATTGGTTGCCAGGCTGGATCGGCTCGGTGGAATACCAGGAACCAGGCAAATTCTATCAACCCGACAAAAACTATCACGAGATTGAAGGCGAAATTGGCAAAGGAATCATCACGGTAACTTTGTTTGATAATATCGGAGAAGAACGCCTCCAGAAGGTGGCGGATACCTTCAAAGTATCGACTCAGTATGCAATGTGCGCTTCTGAAAATACACTGCGAACCTGGTTGCAGCCATTTCTTTCATGCGGACGCATCATGGATGTGAAGCGTATTGCGAATCCTCCGCCTGGAAGCAGTGGTATCCAATTTCGGCTGTGGTATTCGCAGCCTCTGCAAGAATGGCACCGACCCGGAAGAATCATCCGATTTCGGCCCGAGATTCCTAGCGTCCCAAACTCTTGGGAGGTCAATGCATTGCCCCCTGAGTTTAGAATCCGGGAACCCAAGTTAAGGTTTTCCGAACTCATCATGGACTGATAGCACTTCGCGTGGAGAGTTGCAATGGGCAAGTACTGCCTTTCCACTCAAGCATTCATTTTCTCATCTATCCGTTCGTAAAATTCAAGGAGCCGGCACATGACTGTTCCCCACCAAAGAAAGACGTTTTATTGCCCTAGCGCTGGTGCATTCACCCTCGTAGAACTTCTTGTAGTCATCGCGATCATTGGATTTTAATTGCATTACTATTGCCCGCAGTGCAGCAGGCTCGCGAGGCGGCTCGGCGGATGCAATGCACCAACAATCTCAAACAGATAGGTCTCGCGACGCACAACTATCACGATAAGTTTGGCACCATGCCGCATGGGCAGGAAAGCTATCAGTCTAGCCCATCTCGCAGGTCATGCTTTCTCATTGGCTTGCTGCCTTATCTGGAAGAGCAGACGCTATCGAACTTAGTCCAAGAGAAGCTTCAAAATCCACAAACGATCAAGTACTTCATTTTGGAAACGCGATTATCAACCAAGTGATCTCCGGAATGCTCTGCCCGAGCGATCCGCGTAATCCGAAGGTTGTCCATAATGGTTTTCATGGAAATTATGTCGGTTGCTATGGCAACACGGATGCCTGGTCATCATCGTAAGGATCAAACAATTACAACTACAATGGGATGTTCCATCCACGTTCTGCCGTTCCGCTTAGCGCCGTTACCGATGGAACGACCAATACCATTGCCTTTGGCGAGATCGTTCTTTCGCCCCGTAATGAAGATCGTCGAGGCCGCTACTGGAACGCAGAAAACACCAACGCTTTGGTAACGACTCTCTTCCCTCCCAATTCGCTTCGCGGTGACGTCTTGCTCGGCAATTCGCAGCGATGCGTCGATGCCCCGTATGCTCCTTGCCTCTCGATAACGGGGACTGGTGGTCGAGGACTAGCGGTGCGAAGCGTGCACCCGACCGGAGCAAATATACTGCTGGTCGATGGTTCCGTCCGATTCGTCAGCAATGCCGTCAATCAGGTGACCTACAAGGCCTTGGGATCTCGAAATGGAGGAGAGGTACTTGGTGAATACTAGTGGCTTTCCCCGTTTTCCATTTCCCCACGTTCTCGTACGCCCCATTGGGCGTGCGCAAGGTATTTGAAGGTCGTCGAACGATGAAAAGTTTGTATTTCTTCGCCGTGTTTGCGGCTTGGTGTTTTGTTTCAGGCTGCGGAAGCGACTCAGGCCTGGTCACCTACACGGTCTCCGGCTTTGTCACATTCCAGGGAGAGCCGGTTGGAAAAGGAAGCGTCCTCTTGCTGCCCAAATCCGAGGAATTGCACATGACCTCCGGTAACTTTCATAACGGCAGCTATTCGTTGGAAGCCGAGGCCGGAGAATACCTGGTACAAATTACGGGCGTACGCGCGATACCTGGTAAGTTTACGAAGGATTCGGATGGCAACGACGTTCCTGTACTGGAGCAATACATACCGAAGACGTTCAACTCGAACTCGGAACTTACGATTCAAGTTGGACCTGATGCCACAGGGTCCTTTGACTTTGATTTGTAATAGATCATCTTGCGCGGTTTCTAATGAGGCCAGAGATGTCGATCCAATTGGGCAGGCCAATCTCCCTCGAGCGTCGTTACTGAGAAGTAGAAGCCCTTCGCGGTAACATCACGCGTGAACTCCACATCTAACCAACCACAGGGGAAATCATCAACGACCGTCGCGACGATGACTAACCATTGCCATTTCAGTTGTCCCTGCGGCAGGCGCTGCCAATCCCGAGAAGAAGCCAGCCGGAAAGCTACTCAACACGCGAGCTGCCGGATTTGGCATCGTTCGTTTGAATAAGAAATCAAGAGAAATCACCATGGAGTGTTGTCCGAGGAACGTCGACATCACGGCCGTCGGTGCCCAACAATACCCAGGCTGGCCGCGCACGATTTCCCAGTTCGACAACGACAATCCGCCCTCTTGGGGACAGCTTGGCGAAATGACGTTCGACGTCGAAAACCCGGTCGTTCAGTTGATCGACGCCGAAAGCGCCCAGGTCGATGGCGACCCGCGTCAAGTGACGCTGGGTCAGTAGCTCATCGAAAGCTTGGCACGTTGGCAAAGTTTCCCGAGTTTAAGCAATGATGTCGCGAATCACGTGGCCATGGACATCGGTTAACCGGCGGTCGATGCCGTTGTGACGTACCGTCAGGCGAGTGTGATCGATCCCCAGCAGGTGCAAGATCGTAGCGTGGATGTCATACCCTTGGGTCGCTCGATCCCGTAAGAGAGGCTTGTATCCCCATTGATCGGAAGGCCCATAGGTAGTCCCGCCACGGATGCCGCCACCGGCGAGCCAGTTGGTGAAGACGTAGGGGTTGTGATCGCGGCCGGTTCCGCCCTGCGAGGAAGGCATCCGTCCGAATTCCGTTGTCCAAAGAATGATGGTATCGTCGAGCATGCCTCGCTGTTTCAAATCTTGAATCAGCGCAGCCGAGCCGCGGGCCATCCCTTGAGCAAGCGGACCATGATCACGTTCGATGTTTTCGTGAGAATCCCAGTTTCGACGAGGGAAGCCATTGTCATTTCCTGACCAAATTTGCACGAACCGGACTCCTCTCTCCAGCAATCGTCGGGCGACCAGGCACTTCTTGCCGAATTCGACAGTCTCTTCTTGGGGATTGATCTTTGAGGGAAATTCAGCTGGCACCGAATCGAGGCCATACATTTTCAGGATGTGGTTGGGCTCGTCTGTCGTGTCGAATGCTTCGGGAGCCGCTAACTGCATCTTGGCGGCCAACTCGTAGCTCTGAATACGAGCATCCAATTGGGGGCCACCATCACGCTGCTGAGCGTGCTGCTGATTCAACTGGCGTAGGATTTGATGCCCCATTTGATCTCCCTTTTCGGTGACATAGTCACCATGCTGGGAGGGAAAGAGGTCCGTGATCGGAACGTCGCGAGAAGGATAGACGACGGTCCCTTGATGCCGGGATGACAGGAACATCGAATCCCAGTTTTTGGTACCGTTGGAAGCGAGGCCACGTCGGTCGGGCAGCACTACAAACGTCGGCAGGTTGTCATTAACGCTTCCCAGCCCATAGCTGACCCAAGATCCCATTGCCGGAAATCCTGGTCGGTCGAAACCGGTCGTTTGTAGCAAGGTCGCCTGACTATGCACGCCAGACTTGCCGACCACGTTGTGAATGAAAGCCATGTCATCAACAACCGGTGCAAGATCCGAGACAACTTCGCTTAGCATCTTGCCGCATTGACCATACGGCTGAAACTTCCAGACCGGCTTGAGCCACGGGCCTAAACCATTCTGGAATGCTTCGACGGGCTCGCCGAAATCGGAAGGCTGTCCGTGACGCTTTACCAGCTCAGGTTTGTGATCGAACAAATCGACATGACTAGCCGCGCCGGCCATGAATAGCTGAACAACACGTTTCGCTTTCGGAGGATGGTGGATAATGTGGCTATTGGGCTGGCTGCCCAGCAGTTGCTCCTGCTGGAGTAGACTCGCCAGCGCGATGCCCCCCAGACCTCCACCACTTTGCCATAGAAACTGGCGACGGGTCGGAAGCTCTTGGGGAATCGATCCATGAGGAAACGCAGAAGTTGCAGACACGTGTTCGACCTTTTCGAAGCGTTAATCGACGAGCACAAATTCGTTTAGATTGAGAATAAGACGACAGGTATTCGCCAAGCCATGTTGCTGGGCGTAGGTGGTTAACGCGTCCATTTCTTCGGAACGGGGCGATCTACCTAATGCCAATTCCATCGCCCGCGCGACCTGCTGGTCGAGGGAATCACGTTCCTCTTCAACCCGCTCGGCAAAGTGCTGTGCCATGACAATGGTCAGTTTGTTGTTCATCATCGAGAGCGCTTGCAGCGGAGTGATTGAATTGTTTCGCTGCGCGACTTGCATTGATGGATCGGCACAGTTGAAAACGGTCATGAACGGGTCGGTTTGAGACCGAACCAGGAACCGGTAGATGCTGCGACGATGTGATTTAGGATCGTCGGGGTCGTGTAAGTGATATTGGTAGTGAGGCGAGTGTTGCGGTTTCTCGATGACGAAATTCTGGAAGCTTGGCCCCCACATTTTAAGATCGAGCTTGCCTGCTACCGAGAGAACCGTGTCGCGAAGCTCTTCCGAATCGAGGTGACGGCGCTGAGCCCGCCAGAAGTAGCGATTGTTTTTGTCAACTTGATCGTATCGTGTGATGTCGTGGGATGACTGACGATAGGTGGCACTCAGCACGATCAGGCGGTGCATCTGCTTGAGCGACTGTCCGCCGTCGCGAAACTCCATCGCCAACCATTCCAGCAGTTCGGGATGCGTGGGCAGTTGTCCCATTCGTCCAAAGTCGTTGGGGGTGGCGACGATTGCCTGGCCCATGTGATACTGCCAAATGCGATTGACAATCGAGCGCCAGGTAAGTGGATTTCGAGAGTCGGTTAGCCAACGAGCCAATGCGGCGCGGCGCTGTCCCTCGGAGGAATCATCCTCCAGGTTGAGTTCTGCGGAAAGCCCTTCGATACAGTCCAGCGATTTGGGAGATACGACCGGCCCTGGAGTACTTACGTTGCCACGATAGAGCAATCGAATCTCACGCGGCTCGCCACCACTGGGCCCGGTGCCTCGGAAAGCGCCGCTACCATGATGTATCGAACCGGCGTAAATGTGATCCCTGGCGGGCAGACTTTCCAATTGTTGGTCGACTCTCGCGAGTTGGTCGGTAACCGCATCGTACCGTTGTTGCATCTCTGCCGGGACGGACTTCTCGAGAATCACTTTTCTTTGATCGTGCAGGGCTTGGACGACCGAATCGCTGGCCGGGGCGTTCGGATGGATATCATCCACCAAGTTTTTCAGGGCCCAGCGTACTGGCAACTCAATCGTTGTCGAGGCGGTAACCGGCTTGCCCAGCGCGACGTTGTTGCCGGCTTGATCAAAGACGCGTAACTCGGCAAGTGCGAAGATATAGTCATTCAGCCGGCTCGCCAGCCGCATCGCCGTAAAACGAACGTACCGGGCGCTGGTTTTGGAAGTTTTGAACGATTGGGGACGGAGCAATGGGTTGGGAACATTTGCTGCCGTGTGATCAAGCAGCATCGTTACGTCGCGATCGAACTGCGGGTTGTCGGAAACCTCGATCTTGAACCGTGGAGGGAAACCAAACCCAGCACCGATCCGGTTGTAATCATCGAAGCAGGCAATGTATTCCAGTTCCGAAATCGCGATCGATTTCTCCAGGTCAATTTGTACCCACTGAGACTGGTCGGGGGACGAAGCGATTTCGCTATGGTACCCATACTGAGGCGGGTGGCCATCCGATGGCTTTTCATGAGCCGCGATTTTCTGATCGAGGCGAGCCAGCTCACTGCCTCCCAGTTTCTGAATCGTCGACTTGATCTCGGCTTGCTGCTTGGCAAACGTCTCTTTCTGAGACGTTAATTCTTCCCATTTTCGATTCAGGTCAGGGTCTCGGAAGTAGGCTTTGTCGGTTCGGTCGATTGCCGCGAATACCGATTGAAGCGAGTAATAGTCTTCTTGGGAAATCGGGTCGAATTTATGATCGTGGCACTGGGCGCAGCCGACGGTCACACTGTTAAACGTCATCATGGTATTCTGCACCATATCGTCCCGATCGAGGTGGCGTGCGATCTTGCCGTCGGTCTTCGATTCAGGTACTTCGACATGGCCGATGAAGTCCCATGGTCCCGCTGCCAGAAAACCCAACCCCTCAATTCCGTCGGCAGTCCCGGGAAACAGGACATCGCCTGCAATTTGTTCCTGGATAAAGCGGGAATAGGGCTTGTCTTCGTTCAACGACCGTATGACATAGTCGCGATAAGGCCAAGCATTCGGCCGTGGCTTGTCTTTGTCATAGCCATGGGTTTCGCCGAAATGGACAAGGTCTAGCCAATGCCGCGCCCAGCGTTCACCGTAGTGCGGTGAGGCGAGCAACGAGTCGACCAAACGCTGGTAGGCATCCGGATCGGGATCGGATACAAACGAATCAATTTCCTCGGGCGTCGGAGGCAGGCCGATCAAGTCGAAGTAAATTCGACGAATAAGCGTTCGACGGTCCGCTTCCGGTGAAGGAGATAAGCCCAGTTGGGCATGCTTTCGAGCAACGAAGTTGTCGATCGGTGTACGCACCCAAGCAGCTTGGGATGGATCCAACTTCGGCAATGGCACCGCAACAAGGGGGCTAAGCGACCACCATCGCGGTGGCGTAAGCGTTTGCTTTTTCGGCCAGGGAGCTCCTGCTTGAATCCAATCACGTACTGCCTGGACTTCTGCCGGAGAAAGAGGGTCTCCCGACTTGGGCATGGCGGCGCCGTGTTGATCAGGGGTAATCAGCTCCAGAAGATAGCTGGAGTCCGGCTCGTGTTGAATGATGACAGGGCCGCTTTCACCGCCCTCCAATGCCTGTTGAGCATGTTGAAGGGAAAGTCCGCCCTTGAGGTTATCATCGCTGTGACAAGAGACACACTTGTTTTCAAAGATCGCCGCGACTTCGCGCGGCATTGGTGGGGTTTCGGCGAGTGCTTCCAACGAACTGACAAGACAGAACAAACAAAGGCTCATCGGAAAATAGGTCAGACGTAGCATCAAACTGGCATCCATGAGGGGCAGTGGCAGGTGAATTTGTCTTGAGCCTTCGAATGAGGACTAACGAAAAGCCCCTCGCCTCAATGTTCGTTGATGGAATTTCGTGACAAGATTGGTCGTGGGGCTCTGTAAGTAATTACGCATGCCTGCGGAGATTGATACCGAAAAAAATATATCTTGCCGAGAATCGCACTCGGTTTCGCCCCGCAATTACCTTGGCACAGGGCGATTTTTTGCCGGCACAGTGTGCGTTTGGGAAACCAATGGAAAAGGCTCATTTTCCAAAAGGTCGTTGGAAAGCAGGGGCGATCAAATCCGCAAGACAGAAAAAAGTTCACGAAAAAGGTATCAATCGGGATTCCGAGGCGCAATTAACTAATATCTGCATGTTTTCCAAGACTGGAAACGCATGCTCAATCCAATGTCCTCGTCGTATTGGTTCGTCTGTCGGTCAAATTATGTGTACCACTTCTGATATGCATCAGCGCAACGAATGCTCGCCTGACGAAAGCGAACGGTACGAACAGTTTCTGGGGTACTTTCTGCGAGATCAGTATCGTGTCTTTGCCTATATTTTGGCACTGGTCCCGTCTCGTAGTGACGCCGATGACATCTTCCAGGAAACGAGCCTGGTCCTTTGGAGAGAATACGCTCGGTTTGACGTCGAGCGAGAGTTTTTTCCGTGGGCGATAGGGATCGCCAAAAACCAAGTCTTGAAGCATTGGCGTCAACGCAAGAGCGATCGCCATATCTATAACGACGCTCTCATGGAGCGACTTAGTGACGAAGCGATTGAGGTAGTCCTGGCAAGAGAACCTCGCATGGCCGCCCTGCGTGATTGTTTGCAAGGATTAACGGCGCGTCAGCATGACCTGGTCGAGCAATTCTACGGTAAACGTTTTGAGGCGGCTCTGATTGCCCAGCACTGGAATCGTTCGGTGTTTACGGTTTACAAAGCGCTCAAAGTGCTTCGAAAAACCTTGCTTCAGTGTATTGATAGAAAACTGGCCGAAGGACAAGTTCCGTAACAATGGAATCGGAAGATCAACAATTCGATCGTGAGACGCTGTACGAACTAGCGGCCGATGTGCTTGATGGTGTGGCGACGCCGCACCAGAGGGCACAACTGGAAGCGTGGCTGGATAAAGACCCCCAGGCACGCCAGGCATATTTGAAATACATGCTGTTGCATGCCGAATTGAGCCTGACTTCCGAGCAAATGCTAGTCGAGTCGGAAGTACCGAAGGAGATGCTTTCCCAACCATCGGCCGCACGTGATAGGTCGATCTCCAGAAAGCGACCTTTTTCGTATCAAGCGGTCAGTGCCCTATTGGCGTTGTCTGCATCGATCGTCCTTGCCGTGCTGGTCTATGGCGTCACTAGCCAGCTCGCGTTGGATCAGGTGCTACCTCTCGCGACTCAGTCCTACTACGATCATCGTGAACAAACACGTGCCGTGATTGCCACGTCGAAGGACCCTAACCTCGGTTTACCGGGACAGCTCTCCGAACAAATTCGCCCCCTGATGACTTCCACGATATGGCAAACGGATGGCGAATCGGAGGTTGCGTTTAAAGGAGGAGCCGATGTCCGGCTGCATGGCCCCACGGTATTTGGCTTGGAGTCACCCGATATGGGCGTGCTCTTAGCAGGCGCCATCAGTGCTCGGCAATCGAATCCCTCATCGCAATTCACCGTACAAACGTCTCACATCCGAGTCGTTGATAAGGGGGCCGAGTTTCACGTGCACATCGACGATCAAGGTGCAACGGAAGTGCAGTCTTCGGCCGGAGAAGTCGAAATCCAAACCCAAGTTCGACTGCCCAGGTATTACTGGAACTTTGAATCTCCCACCCCATTGAGAGACCTGGTGCATGGCGAAGAAATTCAGCTGGGAAGTTCGGCAAAACATGTATCGGGTCTGATTGGAGACGGGGCGCTCGCGTTTGACAACTCCTACCATTCCTACGGTCAGGTGCTCGGCGGGACTGGCCCCCAAGTAGGCACGGGTCGCTTTGCGGTAACGCACGGTATTTCTATTGAAGTGGTCTGCACTTCGAAATGGTCTGGCGAGTGGCAGGATTACGACGAGATCTTTCGTAAGGAAGATGGTGACTGCCGTATCCTGCTTAGTTTTCAGCTCGACGACTTTGACTATTCGGTACCTGAAATTCCCACTGGCCCATGTTTATCGTTTGGGCTCAACCTAGCCGATAAAGGTTATGACGAGTTGGACATGCCGCTCGATGGTAAGAATGGTCGTCCTACGGTCGAGGAAATGACCGATGGGCGTCCGCATCATATCGTGGCCACGTATGACTTTTTCACGGGTCGAAAGTCTATCTATATCGATGGCCGGCTGCGTTTTGAACATGTCTATCCCAAAGGAATGTTGATTCTCAGCGGAGGTCCGGCTCCGGCACGGATCGGCAATTTACACCGATCGGGCGATGTCCAGGGAATTGAGCCCTACCATGGTGTGATCGATGAAGTTGCCTATTACGACTTCGCGCTCACGCCCGAAGAGATTGCAGCTCACTACGAGCGGGTTAGTCAAGGAAAAGATTACTTCGGTATTCCTGCCTCAGAGTTTCAAAAGGAACGCTGGGTGCCCATGGCGATCGTAGCCGAAGGAGAAAGCCGTTTGTTTCAACCCATTCGTGCTCAGGGGGTGCAAAAGGATAGCTGATTTTCCTGGGCAATGTTGCCCACCCTGTCACGCAATATTGCCCAAACCAAACGCACAGTGAGTGAATTGTGCGTAATGTCTTATCAAAATTCTCATTTCTTATCGCTTTTCGGGAGACTGACGTATGTCAGGTCGATTTATGAAAAATCGCGCCGCGTTTACCCTGGTGGAATTGCTGGTCGTGATCGCGATCATCGGCGTACTGATCGCCTTGCTTTTGCCGGCGGTTCAACAAGCACGAGAAGCCGCGCGGCGGATGCAGTGTAACAATCAGATTAAGCAGTGGAGTCTGGCATTTCACAATCATGCCGATGTGAAAGGTCATTTCCCGATCGGGTCGCAGAATGGGACCTTCGGGCCACGGCAAACGTGGGTGATTACGTGTTGGCCATACATTGAGCAAAGTGCGTTGTACGATCGGTACGATGTCACGCAGGCTTTCCACGTATCGCCGCACATCGACCAAAGCGCAGATACGGGACTGTGTGCCCAGTTTGTCGACCTATACTTCTGCCCGAGCGATGGCGGAAACCGCTTGTGGAAAGGAGACACCTACTGGCGTTCTCGCGCAAATTATGTCGTTAATTTCGGAAACAATGCCGAAGCGACGGCCGCACTTAAGTCGGCGCCCTTTATGCACAATGGCAAGGTAGGTTTCCGCGACATCACAGATGGGACATCCAACACGATGATGATCTCGGAAGTGATCATGGCAGCCAAAGATACGCACAACGATGAACGTGGCGATATATTCAACGACGACATTGCTGCCGCCTGGTATTCGACGCATTCCACTCCGAATTCCGGCGTCGATTCCATCCGCGTTTGCGTCAACGAGGCACCCAACCCACCCTGCGATACGGCAGCGGCCAAAAAGAACTCGGCACGCAGTCGCCATCCCGGGGGTGTGAATGTCGGGTTCGGGGATGGATCGGTGCGATTTATCTCCGACACGATCTCGCATTCAGTCTATAAGGCACTTGGCACTACTCAGGGTTCCGAAGTGATCACGCTGGACTAACACGACGCTTGATCCATCGCACGAAGTACCCGTCTCTCGGGGGTACTTCGTGTCCACAATCCAATCGTTGGATGGCAGTATTTGAGACTCAAGTCAAAGTAAAAGGAAATAGAAGATGTTTCGTTGGGCAGGGCAACTCAAAAGTTACGTTCACGTTGGTTCCATGGCATTTTGTATCACCGCCGTAGCAACGATGGCGGCAGGTTGCAGGGTAAGTTCCGATACCAATGCACGACTGTCCGGCACCGTCACCCTTGACGATCAACCGATTGCCAACGGCTCGATTTCGTTTCTTCCCGTAGATGGAAATACGGCAACGGCCGGCACGCGCATCGAGAATGGTAAGTTTGAAATCATGATGCCCCCAGGATCGAAAAGGGTCGAGATTACGGGAATCGAAGTGGTCGGTCAAAAGCCTGCCTATGAAGGTGACAAAAACAGCCCCCTTGTCGATATCACAAGAGATATCGTGCCGTCGCGGTACAACACGAAATCGGAGTTGTTGGTCGACGTCGATTCGGGTGAGGCGAACCAAGATTTCCGGCTGGTCTCGAAATAGCCGTGTCGAGTCGTGGAAAAAAGGACGAACGACGTTCCGCTCCTTGGAACGTCACGGGAGACACGTTTTACCGCACCACGTTTTCTAGAGACTAGCGTTCCGTGACGGCCATCGTTGATAGGTACGGCTATCGCATTAAAGATGAATCCATATGTTTCGGGCGCTTACGGGCGAAGTTGTGCATCGGCGACGCGATCTTCTAGGCAGGGCATAACGACTCAGTGGTGCGTCCGGCTATGGATAACACGCTGTCATTTGCTATCGCTGGCGGAAAGGGGGCCGGTGAGTGGCTGCTGATGTCGGAGAAGTCAATGTTCCCAATCCAGCGTTGGCTGTCCTTATCCTGGATATGAACATACGCATCCGAGGCGATCTTGTACTTCTGTGAGTGCCCCTGCCAGGCATCGACATATTCACGGGGAACACCTTGGGCAATCGCGTGGCTCTTGAAGAAATGCCTCAGAGAGTGAAGCGTGAAGCATCCACTTTTCTGGCCATCAGGTATTACAAGCCTTCGGAGTGTTGCCTTAAAGTCGTCGTTTAGGTCGTCGGGATCGATGTAATGATTTCCATCAGGGTACTTCTCGCTGGCCATCGCCGTGAAGTACCAGCCTATTTCATTGTGTTGGTAGCTTAGTAAGACGTCGCGAAGTCGCGGGTGGATGGGAACCTTACAATCTTGGCCGGTTTTGGTTCACGGCGATTGCACCATAAACTATGTGCCAAGCAACACTTCCAGCAAGTAAGCGTCGTTCCTGCCTGCTTTTAGCCGTTTATTCTTTACGCCCACCTTCGCCGTTTTGTTGTTCTTCAACAGGCTCAGGCTCGTTCTTCTTAGAAGGCTGAAATTGACGTCGGCGTGTCCTTTGCGAATCCGGCTTTGGTCTTCGCCGAACGTCACGTCGAGTTGCCAGTGGAGTGAATTCTCGATGCCCCAGTGGCCACGCACCGCTTCGGCGAAGCGCTTGCCCGTGAGATATTTGCTCAGGATATAATGCCGCACTTTGCTCGTCTCTTTGCCGTTCTGCCTCACAATGTTGATTGTTATCCCGATCGCCTTCACATGTTTCCACTTGCTGGCGTACGGAAAGTCGTCGGCATCGATCGGGCAGAGGTAATAGTAACGCGACTCTTCGCGGCCGTGCCCTTTCTCGTGTGTCTCGTGACGGTGAACTTTCATCTTCTTGAAATCGATTTCCATCGCGGCGACAAAGTAATCGCGAATCGCCTGGTGCAGGTAACGCTGATTCCCTTTGATCGCCAGGCAAAAGGCGCCGCCTGCGTCGACGATCTTCGCGGCGATTTCCTTTTGGCAACCCATCGCGTCGATCGTCACCAAACAGCCGGAAACCTCGATGATTTCCAATAGTTTTGGAATCGCCGTGATCTCGTTACTCTTCGCGTCGGTCACGACCTGGCCGAGGCTCACATGGTTAGCGGTCGCCCAAGCGCTGACCATGTGAATGGCCGCCTTGCTGCTGGCCGCCGACCACCGAAGCGGCGGTGCCCGAGCTACGCTTGAGCGTCTTGCCGTCGATCGCGATGATCTGGCCATCGGTAATCTCTTGCAGCGAAGTGATCCAACTGAGCAAACACTTCTCGAATTCGGCCGGCTTGATCGCGCCGAGAATCGCATTGAAACGATCGTGCGAAGGGACGCCGGTACTCATGTCGAGAAACTGCGAAAGCCACTCCTTCTTATCCTCGGCCCAATCGGCGATCGCCACAAAGTCGTCCGCGCCCCCGAGCACCGCACAGAGCGCCATCGTCACAATGTTCGTTAGCGGATAAGTTAGATCGGCGAAGTGATCATGAATCGAAGCAGACGAAGACGACGACATGCGGATGACCTCCATGCAAAGCCAACGCCTGACCGGGACGGGAACGTCGCGAAATGACCCAGACGCACTTGCCGGATTGTCGCAGATCACCCATCATGGCGCAATCGCCGTGATGGAAACTTGAAGTCTTCTGAAGTTGACATAGAAACTATATCCGCACTCTTGTACGACTTTAATCAGGTGTTGTGCAGGCTATTGGAACTTGAGCACGCAAGAAATCCGAAGTCGGGCGACAAGTATCTCAATTTGATAAACGAATTTAGCGATCTGAAGAAGAAAAAACAAAGATTTGCCTCTGTGAGTGAATTTGCCGAGATTGCTATTGATGCTCAGTCAAAGCTGTCAAGGCTCGGCTATCGACCAAGTGCTAAAAAGGCTGACTCTATTGTCGGAGTTCTAATGCGATTTGCCTCTTCTGCCACGCCCGACAACATTCACAGAGAAGCGAAGGGGTTCGCTACGGCTGTGGGATTGATAGATGTCAAAGATCTCGGGTCCCAATTACAGCCTAATCTCGTTGCTGTTCTCTTTCGACCGACAAATCCACAAGATAATCCCGCGGTAAATGCAATGAGAGATGTGGTACTGTCAATATTTCTTGCAAGTCAGTTAACAACTGCTGCTGCGCACGCTGACAGTTACGGTTTGTTTTCGCTGCGGCTCCTGGAAGGTGTGTCCAAGCATCTCGTTGACGTCTTAGAGTCAATTGTTAGGGTGTTTAGCCAGCGTGCTGAGTTGCTTGAACAAAACTAGAACGAGTGGTTCTTTATAAAACTACAGAAATAGTTTGACCCGCTTTTAGGCTTTCCGGCGTAGCAGCTCTTAATTGGTGTTACGAGTAAATTTCCGTTGGACGTTGTGCTCATCGTTGGGCTGGAGCGAGCGTGCCGCGTCGCTTAGTTCTGGCTACGGGAGGCGGAACCTCTTCGCACCATGACAACGAATCTGGCAGTTCGAAGATGGGTTCTTTGCGTAGCGGACGGACGAGGCCGAGTGGATGCCCATGCTTCGTCGGACTCGAGCGGAAGCGGATCAGGTAGATTCTCAGTTTCCGGGGGCTCAAACGGTGCCCCCGCGTTACTCGTTTCGTTCTGTGGACCTTCTTATTAATTAAAGTTATCTTCAGAGCTCATGACTCTCCCCCAATTGGGAGAGGTCATTCCTCTGCCTACTTTCAGCTCTAAGCTGAGCAAAGGTCTCAGTCAGGGGCACACCGTCGCGTTGTTGTTACATGACTGACCACCTGAAATGCACCTAAGACACGTCCCCAAAAAATTCAGAAAGATCTCGTGAGCGAATACGACCTAACGACCCCGGAGGGAATCCAAGGGATTTACGATTCCGAGTTCAAGCCTCTCCAGTCTAAAGATACTTGGCAGGGTTGGCTTCAGAAATACACGAAGCTCATCGAACGAGTTCGCACTGCGTCGACAGACGAACTTACGTCATCTGATTTACATCATGATTTATGGGAGTCGACCCACATTTCGGGAACCGGCATGTGCTCGATTCCCATGACCGATGCGATACAGTCAAATGAACTCCGCGAGTGGATAGCATCGCTTCGTGATCGAGAATTGTCACCATCTGGAACCTCGCGTATCAACGAACTCAAGGCAATTCACGACGAGATATTGGAACGTACAAAGCCGTTTACGAACCGACGGCCGTGGTTGAAAATTATGCGGCTGCTCGCTGCGATTTTCCCGAATGACATTTCATGCGTCGTCGACTATGGAAAGCTGCGACAACTCACGAAAGCAATGTTCGGAAAGGCTCCAGCGGGGCGATCCGAGATGGTTACGATGAACGCGCAGGTTTATACCAGGCTGACTGAAGTCTTGGGCCCTGCCGGCGAGGATTCCGAGAGTGTGGCTAAACGCTCGATGTTCGCCTGGGAATTGTACCGTGTGAACGCTGAGGACACGGAGGAGGAAGGTGGTGAAGTCGAAGGCGATAGGCCAGGCGAGTCGAAACTGAGGTTCTTGCCGAATGAACGGCGAACCAAAGGAATCACAGCGCTGACAGGTTATGTCAACGCCGCACTGAAGGTTCTCGATTTCGTCCAGAATGGAGCCACAATTCCCGAGACGATTGAGTTCTATCAGCAAGAGCAGCCTCAGCTAAAAGAGAGCTCCATAAAGGGCCACATAAGCACCATTCGGCATTCACTGGGGCTTCTCCGCCTGGATGGAACTACCTTACATCCCAGTTCGCTCGGTCAGAAACTGCTTGACACTGAAGATGAGACACTTCTGATTCCTCGTGTTCTGACGCGAATTATTGGCTTTGATCTCATTCTTCACTTGCTCAAGGAAAAGAGCCCGCGAGACAGAAGTGATTTGATCGACGAACTCCGGACTCACTTGAACTGGACGACCAATTTTGGCCCATCCAGTCTTCTCGCTTGGGCACAGCACCTAGGCATGGTTGAGGTAAATGACTCACAGCAGTACACGTTAACCGAAGCGGGGCAGGAGTGGGCGGAACAGGTCGAATCTCGACCGGAGCCAGTTGCTGTTGAGTCGACGGGCACAGATGCGCCTGACATTCCTCCCGAGAAAGCAAAGACAGTTGATTTCGAGCCGCCATCACTCGATGAAATCTTGGATTATTTCGATACGCTGCCGTACGTTTTCCCACGTGAGATCATCGCTCAACTACATATTGCACTGCACATGCACTCGTTCAAGCACTTTGTCTTGCTTTCTGGTTTAAGCGGGACTGGAAAGACGAAGCTCGCTGAACTATACGCAAACGCGTATCACCGAGTAACGGATACCAAGCAGAACCGATTCTTCCGCTTGGTGCCAGTTCAACCCGACTGGACAGATCCGTCGGGACTCCTGGGATATGTCAATCCGTTACAGGAGACGGTGACCTACGCGGCAACCGATTTTCTCATGTTCCTAAAGTCAGCGGTGACGCTTCCGAAGATCCCTCATTTTGTCTGTCTCGATGAGATGAACTTGGCACGGGTTGAGTATTACTTCGCCCCCTTTCTGTCCGCGATGGAAACAGAGCAAGATGTCGTTGTCCATCAGAACGATGAGCCCGTCGACACTATCGAGCCGCGCATGCCGTGGCCTCGAAATCTGTACATCATCGGCACAGTTAATATGGATGAGACGACGCACGCATTCAGCGACAAGGTACTTGATCGTGCGTTTACTTTGGAGTTCTGGGAAGTTGACTTGGACGAATTCCGAAGCCGTTTCGCGAAACAACACTCGGGCTACCCAAAGGAACTGCTGGACTTTGCGGTAGAAAAACTTAATGGTCTGAAAGAGATTCTGGAACCAGCCCATCAGCATTTCGGCTATCGCACAGCTGAGGAAATATTGAATTTCGTGGCCACAAATCACAATGACGGCGCAGGCGTTATGGGCAAGGAAGCTGCAATCGACCAAGCATTGCTGATGAAGGCCCTGCCAAAGATTCGTGGGCAAGATTCACACGAATTTCGCGGCTGCCTGGATAAGTTGCACGGATTCCTTGCGAGCAATACCATGCCTCGGTCGGCCAAGAAAATCGCCGCGATGCGAGCCGATCTCGAATTGACAGGTACCACGCGATTCTGGCGCTAATGAGTTATGTTGAAGATCACCAATTTAAAGACCGGCCTGTCTTTCGATCAGGCAAAGCATGAGGACTCAATGCCGGTTTCGTTTCTCCACGAAAACGGCTCATACCGGATCGAGTACAAAGCGGCGGGCACAACTGTACCACGGTTGTTCATATCGGAAGTGGAGCTTCCAGCGTCCTTCATGGAAGTTATCGCGGGCTCAACCCATATTCGCTGGGATTGGTACATCGAGGAATACGCTGGCGAGGCTGTAATCAGCCTCATTTATGCGGACGAGCCTTTGGTTGACATTGTCGTCGACATTGCTCCAAATCCCTACAAGTTGGGGGTGGAAATACACCGCGAACTACTCCTCGACCTACAGGACAAAGCCGAAGGTATAATGTTTGGCACAACGCCAGCGGGAGTACATCTGCAAGAAGACGAAGCAGAAGCCCCGCCAATCGCTCGGTTCTCGCTGCTGCGATGCTACTTCTCAGTGCTAGAAAGAGCCTTTCGTGCGATTGCTGACAACCCGCACCGTAGCCTGATTGCAGAACGCGACGACCAACCGCTTCATAAAGTCCGGCGTGTTGATGCACAGAGCCTTCGCACGGCTCTCAAACGGATGCCCGTACTTGCGATGCTGAAGGGCCGCTCCAGCGGAGGACTAGCGACACTCGACGTTCCACGGAGAGAGCATACTCACAACACATCTCCAAACCGCCACCTCCTCGGTCTCATTGTTCGGCTTGCGTTGCTTTGCTCGGACCTTGCTTCGCGATTTGAGGCGGTTGCATCCAAATCGGAGGACGACCCGATGGCTCAGGAACGTGCGCGTCGTTGGGCTCATCAAACAGCGCATTTCCAGAAGCGACTTGCTCAGTTTTCCAGGGCTGATTTTCTAGGCGGTCTTCGGCCCGGTAAACCTGACACTGCGGCATTGCTAACTGTGGCTCGTCACCCTGCGTACTCTCGTTTCGACCAAATATCGCGAAGAATTCTCAACGCTAAGGTCGCCTTAGGTGGCGACATCGACAAGACGTTGGGACTTCGGCCCACCTACGACATCTATGAGTATTGGTGTTTCTTTACCGTGGCTGATGCCGTGCGGCGGGCGTTGCCAAAAGCAGAGTGGCGGTCAAACATCGCCATTACATCTGGACATCTTCTTCTGGAGATCGAAAACGGTAGTTCTTTCTCGACAACTGTGGACGGCTTGCAGGTTTCAGTCACGTTTCAGAAAAGCTATGGCAAGAACGCCAACAATGACGGGCACTTCTCAATCTCGAAAAAGTGCATACCGGATATCGTCTTGATTCTGAAGCACGGAAATATGATCCGTACGATCATCTTCGACGCGAAGTACCGATCAGGATTTGAAGCGATTCGCGATGCGCTTTCCGAAATCCACATTTATCGCGACGCGATCCGAACAGACCCGAGCAATTCAGCCATTCATTCGGCGTTCATTCTGACGCCCTCACACCATGATGGCCAGAACCGGTACTACACCGGAGAATATCGCCAAGAATTCAACTTTGGTGGATTTGATTTGCTTCCTCGCAATGATGAGCAGAAAGACTGCCTTGTCGATGCGATTCGTGGGCTGATTGATTTGTAGACAACTATGGGCATACAAAGCGACACAAGGGATCTGATGTGAAAGTCACAGGAAAGAAAGCAGACGGCCCCGAAATCCACGATTTGGATACATGGTTTTTAAACGGAGGTCCTGCCGGAGACGCGACACATTGGAAAGACTACCGAAGCGCTAAAGAACTCGCCCGTGCCTGGGGTCGTTCGCTGTCCAGATGAGTTGTCTATCCTCTTAAGCCAGAGCCCGCTCTTGAACGGATGGGAGCTTCAGCAAGCCGTGGCTGAAATGCAATTGCAATTGATGACAATCACCTTGGCAATCGTAACGCGGATCTAGCTGGGTGGGGCTCGTTTGGTCCCACGCGGCGTAGGGAGAACTTTTCGTTCACAATAGAAGCCAAGGCCGACGAGAAATTCGAGGACTCTGTCCGCGTCTGGAAGGAGAATCGTATCAGAAAGAGTCTGAGGAGCGGGGCCCCTGAGCGTCTAAAAAAGTTGTCTGAAGGATTGTTTGGACGTAAGCCAGATGACGCAATTGAATCGCTACAGTATCAACTACTGCCAGCGTTTGCGGGAACAGCGGTCCTCGGAAAGGAAAGGCGAGCGACTCGATCGATCCTTGTTATCCACGAATTTGTCTCGCTGTGTCTTGACTTCGATAAAGTTATCGACAACTCGGTGGCTCTCGCAGAATTCGTACAGCAGATACCGGGATGGGAGAATGCAGAAGTTAAATGTGGTTCATTGCTGCCTTGGATTCGATTACAAGGAAATGAATGGATACCCAACGATCTTGAGGTGTCCATTGGGAAAGTAAGAACACTGATTCCACTCGGCTCAGGAGGACGCGTAGCTGTGAGCCCACTCGGTAATAACAGAGGTCAATTTATCGAGCTCAAATGAGCTATTGGCTGTTTCTCATCCTCTGTTTCAGCAGAGCTCGCGGTTCTGGGGTTAATGTCGCATGAGAGGACCCGCTGGAACCAAGTTAGGACACTTGCCTGAGTCGCAGTTTTGTATGAGGCGGTAATGCCGTGTGAATTGATTGGATCGTCTGCACCAAAGTGTCTCTGGGAACTCAAAGTCCCGTATTGCGACGTGCTTTATTCCGGCTCATTTTGATTTTGTGGCTTGCCAATCGAACCAGCGCTTGCCAAAATTCTTGCCAGACGCCGCGTTTGCCAGAAATGGCCAAAAGAAAAGCCTCGCAAGTCATTGATTTGCAAGGCTTTAGGAGGTCGGGGTGACCGGCGATTGACATTTCCTAACGACTTCGCGAGGAGCAGCCTGCTTGGGCTTGTTTTGTCGCAAAGCATTGAATTCACAGAGGATATGTTCTTTGAGACTTGCGAGTCCTAGACAACTCTTCAATCGCTCACGACAAAACTGATTCTCGTACTCCCTGCATAGGGGCCTTTAAGGTCACCGGTCACTAGGAGTGTCGTTCATGTCGACTTCGAATGCTGGACTGCCACCAAAGAATGGGGTGGTCTATCAGGTACTCATCGTGGCACGTATCAGTACGGAGCACCAAGATCCACGTAGCCTGAGCGATCAGGACACGCTTTGCCGTCAGTGGGTCGACAGCAATGTAAGCGGACAAGCCAAGGTTCGCGTAATTGAGAGTCAGGGAAGTGGAGAACTACTTGATCTTCAGGAATTGCGAGACCTCGAGACCGCGATTGAATCGAACAAGTATGATTTTCTGATTGTGGAAGACGTTGGGCGAATTTGTCGGCGTCATCGCGTCCATGACTTTTGGGAAATGGCCATCGACAATGACACGCGAGTTATCGCGATCAACGACCATATTGATACGCTCGTTGACGACTGGAAGCTGAAAATCAGCTTTGCCTTCATGCATCACGAGATTTCGAATGCAGATACCGGCAAGCGAATTCGGCGAACTCTTCGAAGTCGGCACATGCAGGGATTGGTCGTCCAGTGTTTGCCATATGGATATATCTAACCGCATCCTGGGGCCTCCGATCAAGAAGTCCCTAAAGATCCTGCGGCCGAGCCAATTATCGAGGAGATTTTCTCTCGGCTCGAGAACGGAGTGAGCTATTCTGAAGTCGTTGATTGGTTGAACGCTAAGAAGGTTCCAACCGGGAGGTATGTCAGCTCGAATCGCTGGACTGTTTCAACGCTCAGAAACCTGGTTTATAACCCGCTGTTGAAGGGCGTTCGTGTTCGAAATCGCGTGAAGTCAAAACGGATCAATAAGACAGGGACGACGCAAATCGTCAAGGCAGCTCCGGATGAACTGCTTGAGCGTCATTGCCCTCATCTGGCATTCGTCGAAGCTCATCGATACGATGCTCTGATTCGGTTCCTTGATAAAAAGAACGCGGGTTATCGGCGAAAGAAGGTGGACGGCCGCGACCCACGGGCGATGGTTCCCAAAAAGCGAACTCGCTTTCCTGGTCAACAAGTGTTTTGTGCCGTTTGTGGGCACCCGATGCGATGGGGCGGTCATGGTCAAGTGGATCGCTTTGTCTGTAAAGGCGCTAAGGAATATCGATGCTGGCAAAGCGGAACTTTCGACGGGAATTTGGCTTCCAAGAAGATCCTGACCGCCGTGTTTCAAGCAATCGAAGAGTTACCAGACTTCGCCGAGCACCTTCAAAGCCAGATCATCATGCAGTCTCGGGCACTTACCGACTCGCGCGCCTCGGAAAAAGAGCAGATCCAAAAACGGATCGATCAGCTTAACCGTGAGATGGGCAACCTGATTCAGTTTGTGAAGCGTGGCAAACACTCAGATGCCGTGATGAAAGAGATCGCAGAGACCGAGAAGCAATTGGATGAGACGAGTTTTGAGCTGCAAGAGCTTGAAGCACGTCCCAGCTTGGTGCCCAAGCTCCCCTCTTCCGATAAGGTTCGCGAACTCGCCATGGATGCCATCACAACAGGTCTCGATTGTCCTTACAAGATGAGCCGTGTGATGCGCCCACTGATTCCGCGTATTGAGGCGTATCCAATGCGGCTCTGCGATGGTGGACCGGTTGTCATTCGAGCAAAATTTCAGCTGAATTTGTGCAACCTGATTCCTGGGATGAAGGATCTGTTCTCAGCGCGAGAAGCCATGACACGGACCATGGAGGTGGATCTCTTTGAACCAGTCCAGCGTGAGTTGTTCCGTGAGCAGATTGTCAAACTTCGTCGTACGGGAATGTATCAAAGGGATATCGCTGCCCAACTGGGTATCACGCAGCCTGCGGTCCAAAATGCTTTGAAACTGCAGGATGCGATGGACACCTCGGGCCTGAAGGATCCTTACGTTTCTGTGACGGAAGCCCCTGCTGATTTGGGCCGTATGCGACGTCACCGGCATCGTCGATTCGAGTTTCAACGCTATGATCCTGACAGCTAGGCCAGGACTGCGTCAATAGACCCATTGCTATCTGACCACCTTCCGCCCATGTCCTTGACGGTCATGGGCTTTTTTATGCGCCGATCTCAACTAAGGAATTCTTTTATGCCCACTAGAGCAGATTCTGATTCGGACAAGTCTCTCGTTGAAGAAGTTGCACGAGCTCAGCATGAGTTCATTAGGCTTCTCGCACGATGCGTTGCGAAGCGACTTCTGCGTGAGTCCGAGACAGACGGCAGTAACCAACCAAGAGCTAAAAAAACGTCCAATTCGTGTCATGAGAATTGAGGAGGACTTATCTATTGATGTTTGGATTAACCCTAGATACCGGAAGAAAGGAGTTTTATTCATGTCCAGTTTGGTCATTGCTTTGACATCGGTCGCATTACTTCTCGCGATCGCAGCGCTCATTCGAGAAAGACGGCTCGTTATCGCGCTTCGTCAAATTCTTCGCCGTCTTGTGGAGCGTTTGAAGAACGATGAAACACACCATCGTCACTACGGTCTGCTCACCGCTACGCACTACGACTACATTGAGTGCCCAATCGAAAGCGTCTGCTGGTAAGAACATGTCTTTCTGCCAGGCAACACGGAGGGCCGGGGCGACGTTGTACCCCAACATCGCGGTCGGAAGGGGGAGGACCCCATCGCTGACAATCAGCACTTCAATCTCGCCAACCCGCACTGCATATCGCGACGGAACCAACTCTCCGGGAACCAGTCTACTTTGATGTGTAACGTTATCCGAAATCATGTTTATCTCCTTTCAACCTACTCACGCTCGGCCGCTCGAATACCGTCATAAGTGTCCAGAGGGCACAACATCTGCCGAATGAATTAAGCTTGCTGGCCTGGCCGGGACACGAGTCAGCGACAGAGACAGGCCAGCAAACGATGCCTATCAACGGATGCTTCTCGCTAAGCATTCAACGCCGAGGAATAACCGAGCCAATCTTCAAACTTCGTCGGACCAATCTTTGGATTGGCACCTCGGGGGGATAGTCCAAGTTCGTCCAGCACGGCGCCGAAGTAGCGGGCATGCGGATCGGCAACCACCTTTCGAGGATCGTGGCTTGCCGCCAGAAATCTTCCGACGAAATCGGCAAGCGTACTTTCTTCGGGACCAGCGATCTCCATCATCGCCTGACGAGGTGGTGTGACCGTCGCGAGTGCCAGAAACGATGCGACATCGTCCGCAGCAATTGGTTGAAAAGGAGCGGTCGACAGGCGAACGAAGTCGGGATCGGCCCCCGCGATACCGCCCAGAAACTCGAAGAACTGCGTGGCCCTGACGATTGTGTAGGGGATCTCGCTTTGTTGGATTAACTCTTCCTGGGCTACCTTGGCTCGCATGTATCCGCTGTCGGGGATGCAGTCGGCTCCCACGATCGTCAGAGCTACGTGATGGCCAACGCCTGATCGCTTCTCGGCGGCCAACTGGTTGGTTGTTGACTGGGTGAAAAATGACATCACGTCGTTGTCCGCAAACGAAGGAGAATTTGTGACGTCGACAACCACGTCAGTTCCGGCCAGGACTTCGTCCAGACCTTTGCCCGTAAGCGTGTTGACGCCGGTCGAGGGAGAGGCCGGCACAACGTTGTGCCCGCTTTCTCGCAGCAAGACGCCGAGTTTATTTCCGATGAGGCCACTTCCGCCGATGATTACGATCTTCATGGTTATACTCCTGAGGATTACTTGTTTCGGGTATTGGAAACGAATTCGTGAACGAAACGAGAGAGTCAGATCAACCGAACTCGCGTTAGTGTTGACTTGTTTCGGGAAGAGCGATTTCATGCTTATCGCGAGGGTGCAAGACGACCGCGATCAGGCGAGTGGGAACTTTGCCAGGATTTCGCGATATGCGATGCAGGCAGCCAGCCGGTTCGTAGAAGGTTTCTCCTGCTCTGAGCAGTTGCACGGGCTGATCGTCGATGGCCAGTTCGTATTCGCCTTCGAGGATATATCCGAAACCTGGGCCAGGGTGGCGATGCGGAACTCCCGCTTCACCAGGCTGAATCGTTACCTCGACCGTGGTGGCAGTGGTTGGCAGGCCGTCGAGAGTTTCACTTATCTTCTTTGTTGAGATTACTTTAACGCTCTCGCCATCCTTCATGTGGTGTGATCCCAACGCGACCCCGGCGGCTAAGGCCAATCCCGTGGAAATGAGTACTCGAAACATGGTATTTCCTCCCTTATATTGACCGGATAATGGAACGCGTAGGCGTATCTGCTAAGAAAACGACGCCGCGGCGTCGAACGCTGTTTTGCCGCTCCTTTCGTCCTCTGCTATTACTAGGAGGAACAGGTGGACAACAAAATGAAACGCCCTGAAACCTTGAAAGAATGTCCTCATGAATGATGCCTGTACGACGGTCATCATTCAGCGATACCTGGATGCCCTGCCTGGTGATGACCAGTCAGAAGCGGTCGTGCGTCAGGTGCTAGAGCGATCGGCGGAGCGACTGCGACTGTTGTGTGCCAAGTTTCTGCACAAAGACTACCCCCGTTTATCGCGTCCACCGGTCAATCTCGAGACGGACGAACTGTTGAGTGGTGTCGTCGCCGGGCTGCTAACTTCGCTTCAAAAAACTCGTCCTCCGACGGTGCGACGTTTTTTTGCCCTCGCCAGTCAGCATATGCGTTGGCAATTAAATGACTTGGCGCGTCGATTAGACGAACGCCCTGCCATGTTCGATCTCGTGGATGTCGATGTCGCTGCACCGCCGACCAGCACGCTCTCGGGATTGGGGGTGGATGCCAGAAGAATTTTGGATGCAATCGAGAAGTTGCCCGAAGAAGAAAGAGAAGTTTTTGACCTGGTCGCTATTCAGGGGCTGACGCACGGCGAGGCTGCCTCGATTGTTTCCGTTTCCGAGAAGACCGTACAGCGTCGACTAAACCGTGCCCGCCTCTTGCTTGCCGAAAAACTGGCCGATCTCGTCCCCCACACGGCCGACGATCGTTCCCAAGATCCGATGCCGCGGCGCAAGGAATAGCGTGTAACATGACTGGCGACCCCAAGGTACTTGAGCTCTTAGAGGAGATTCTCAGTTCGGGAAAGACACCGGAAGAAGTTTGCCTAAGTTTTCCTGATCTGTTGCCCGAGGTTCTTCGAAGATGGGAAGACTTTCAACGCTTCGACCTCCAGATTCAATCCCTGCTATCGACGCGCAATGCAGACGAGATATGCCAGGAGGAAGGAGCGACGGTACAGCCGTCGATGGTTGGTCGCTACACCATCCAAAAAACGCTTGGGAAAGGTGGATTTGGCACGGTATACCTGGGGCGAGATACTCAATTGGATCGATCGGTAGCTATCAAACTGATTCGCCCCGATCGCCGCGAGGCACAGTCCGGTGTCGACGCTCTGAGCGAAGCGAGGAGGCTGGCTCAACTTCGGCATCCAGGGATTGTCGCTGTGCACGATGTGGGTATACACGAGGGGCAGTGTTACATTGTTTCCGAATTCATCGATGGTCCTGATCTCAGTCAGCGATTGAAGAACCAGCGTCTGGACTGGAAGGAGTCCGTCTTGCTCGCTGCACGCGTGGCAGACGCGCTTGCATACGCTCATGCGCGGCGCGTGATCCACCGGGACATAAAGCCAGCCAACATTATTTTGCTGGGGGATGACACGCCGGTGCTGGTTGATTTTGGACTTGCGCTCGACGAGAACCGAGCCAGCGGCACGACCATGCTCGGCATTGTGGCAGGCACCCCCTGGTACATGTCACCCGAACAGGCTTCAGGCAACGCCCATCAAATGGATGGAAGGACAGACATCTATAGTCTGGGAGTCGTTCTTTACGAGATGCTCACCGGTCGCGTTCCATTTCATGCTACCGGAACGAGCGAAGTGTTGCGCCAGGTACGCGATGACGCTCCACAACCTCCTCGGCAACTCGCGGGTGACATCCCACCGAAAGTAGAACAAATCTGCCTGAAGGCTCTTTCAAAGCAGCAAAAAGATCGGTACACGACAGCAGCAGATTTCGCTGTTACTTTGCGGCGTACTATTCTAGTCGAAGTGACGGGGACGCCACAGTTCTGGATGACGCATTCGAGGAGATCAAAAGAGGACTGTCATACCGTAGGACGACGAGATGAAATCGAGGACCTTGTTCGTGCTTTCGATGCCGTATCTGCGTCGCAGGGCGAAGTCATTTGTGTGACCGGAGAGCCGGGCATTGGGAAGACGACTATTCTCGACGAGTTTCTTCGAGAACTCGTGGAAACGGGCCGCACGTTTGCTCTCGCCAAGGGTAAATGTTCAGAGCGGCTAGCGGGGGCCGAAGCTTATCTTCCGGTGCTTGATGCGCTGGAGAGTCTCCTCCAAGGTGACCAAGCCAATTTCGCTGCTGAAACGATGAAGTCGACAGCACCCAATTGGTACGAGCAGATCGTACCGCTGGCCTCCAATGACTCTTCGCTGACGATTACCTTGGCCGAAACCAAAGCCGTCTCGCAGGAACGTCTTAAGCGTGAGTTCTTTTCCTATCTTCGTGAGCTTTCAAAACGAGCTCCGCTGATTTTATTTATTGACGACCTTCACTGGGCGGATACGGCGACGATTGATTTGCTGGCTTACCTGGGGAGCCGATGCTCGGAGTTCCGCGTCCTGGTTGTTCTAACGTATCGCCAAAGTGAACTAATTTTGGCGAATCACCCCTGGGAAAAAGTAAAGCTTGACCTGCAGGCAAGACGAATTTGTCGAGAAATTTGCCTGGAATTTTTGAGCGAAGACGATCTCGCTCGTTATCTGGATCTTGAGTTCCCCGAACACCAGTTTCCAAAAGCATTCACGGCTTTCGTCCATGATCGGACCGAAGGCAGCCCTTTGTTCATGGTAGATCTTCTACGGTATCTGAGAGACCAAGGAGGTTTGAGTAAGCAGGGTGGCACTTGGCGAATATCGAAATCGATTCAAGAACTGGGTCACGATCTCCCCGAATCGGTACGGGGAATGATTCAACGCAAGATCGACCACTTGAGTGAAGGGGATCTTCAATTGCTGGTTGCTGCAAGCGTTCAAGGTTACGAATTCGATTCAGCCGTCGTGGCGAATGTGCTGGTAAGAGATACGGTGGAAGTCGAAGAACGACTTGACGAACTTGAGCAGGTCTACGCGTTCATTCAGTTGCAGCGGGAACAGACGTTCGCCGATCAGACGATCACCCTAAGATATCGATTTGTTCATGTTCTTTACCAAAACATGTTGGAGGCTTCCCTCCGTCCTACGCGCCGCGCAGCGCTGAGTGCTGCCGTCGCTAAAGCTTTGCTGGCATTTCATACCAGCGACACTGAAGCTGTTGCGGCCGAGTTAGCGATGCTCTTCGAAAGAGCAAGGGAGATGTCTAAGGCTGCGGGTTACTTTCTGAAGGCTGCGCGAAAGGCCGCTCGCCTTTTTGCGAACGAAGAAGTCGTTTCTTTAGCACGGCGCGGGTTGAAAGCCTTAGAAGCATTGCCGGCGACGCCAGAACGCGATCGAATGGAACTCGCGTTACAAATTACGTTGGGTCCTGCTCTTTTCGCTACAGACGACTGGACGGCGCTGGAGGTTGAGACGGCGTACACCCGCGCTGAAGAGCTTTCTCGCCAGTTGCCGGATTCACCGGAACTGTTCGCGACATTATGGGGACTGTTTCTCTTTCGTATCGCCCGAGGAAGGGTCCAAAAAGGATTGAATGAAGGTCATAAACTTCTGTCTCTGGCCCAGGGCGTGAACGATTCTGGACAGCTGCTTCAGGCCCATCATGCCCTTGGGCCCACGTATGGATTGCAAGGGGACTGGGAATCGGCTCAAAAGCATCTTCAGCAAGCTATCGCAGCATACGACATCAACGAACATCGGGGGCACGCGCTGCTTTACGGTGGCCACGATCCCTGCACGTGCTGTCAAGCATTTTCTGCCAAAGCCTTGTGGATGCTTGGTTTCCCAGACCAGTCCATTCAGCGTGCCGGCGAAGCGATTGCCTTGGCCCGAAAAATCGGTCACCCAACGAGCTTGGCTCATACGCAATTTTCCGTTGCCATGGTTCATCAGTTTCTCCAGAACGCTCGTGAGGTTCTGACGATTACGGAGGAGTTACAAACACTCGCCGCCGATCAAGGGCTATTCTTCTATTTGTCAGGCGGAATGGTTTTGCATGGGTGGGCATTAGCTGAACTGGGTCAAGTTGGCGATGGCGTAATTCAGATCCGCGAAGGTTTCGAATCGGGAGGTGCCGTAAAAGCTCATTGGCGTTCCTACCTTTTATTGGTGTCGGCCGACGCGTATGGCAAGTCTGGACAATGGGCCCACGGGCTGGCTGTTTTATCTGAAGCGATCGACCTTGCTAGAGCTACCGAAATTCATTTCTGTGAACCGGAAATGCATCGGTTGCAGGGAGAATTTCTTCTGCGGGTTGATCCGAGTGATACGCTGAATGCCGAGGCATGCTTCCAGCGGGCCATGGAACAGGCTCGCTTTCAACAAGCAAAATCTCTGTTACTCCGGGCGTCGATAAGCATTGCACGTATGTGGCATAATCATGGTCGAAGCGTCGAAGCGTACGCCGTCCTTAATGACGTGTATCGCAGCTACACAGAAGGTAAAACGACGCCGGACTTGATAATCGCCGCCGACTTACTAAATGACACGACTTCAAGTTAGAGATTGTTGAAACGCTGTTGGTTGTCTTTGATGAAACGAAGTTGATCTCGAGAAAATATCGTCACCTCAGGAGGGCGTGACCGCGGGCGTCCTGGGGAAGCTGAATATCTTCACAGGAGGCAATTCCGGCAATTACCCTGAGAGTTGGCCCGGTTGATCGTCCCGAGCCACATCTACAAGACCCTCGTCTCGGCAGGATGCACAATTCGCGCGGCCGGAAGGTACGGATCGGATAACGGGAGTGACGCCGGTAGCGTGGGAGAACGACGATGCCGACATCGCTTGAATCCCTTGTCACAAAGTATCTCCGTTCAGGAAATCCCGCCCAGCGAACCCGCGAAGAGTATCTAACCACGCTCCGTAAATGGTCTCGCTGGGATGGAGCGGTTCCCCTGGAGGAGCTCGGAAGAAAGGAAATCCGAGAGTTTCTCGACTGGGTTCACGAGGACGCCGCGACACGACAGGGAACCAATCCTGGTCGAACCGCCAACAAGATTCGATCGCACCTTCGCGCGGCGCTTTCATGGGCTTGAGAACATGACCTGGTGGATTCATTACCCCGCTTTCCCAAACTCAAGCCGCAGCGGGATGTTGCTGGCAGGCATTATCTGACCAAATCAGAAATCAACGCCTTGTATTTCGCGACGCATCAAATGCGTCGGCCCAAAGGGTGGCACGAGCCTATTTTCCGCGGGGCGCTACTGGAGAGCTGCGCTGGTCGTCTTCTTCAACTATGGTGTCGACACTGGAACCGTCTGGAAGACGTTACCGTTCCACGAACCGATTCGCTGGCGGCATATCTCCTGGGGGCGACGATCACCAGATCCCGAACTCAAAGAACCTTGTCCCTGGGGATGGCTCTACTACCGTCGTGTCAAAACGGGCAAAACGTTCTGGCGTCCAATGAATCGCACGGTTCGCCTTCATCTGAAGAGTATTTGCCCTGAGAGTGTCGAGCCTGACGCAATGGTCTTCGCGGGAGGTGGCACTCGCCCCAACAACTGGTTTCGGCATCTTTGTCAACTAGCCGGAATAATCCAAAACGAAGTATCGAAACAGGGAAGGAACGGCCATGGGTTTTGAAGGACCTTCGTAAGACGTGCGTTACCTATTACGACGAGCACGTCCCGGAATCGTCGGTGGAAATCCTCGGCCACTCAGCTGGCGGAATCACCTACCGCCACTACGCTCATCGTTCCCCCTTGGCATTCCGGGCGATCCTTTCCTTGCCGCAGCCTTCGGCGTTCAGAACGCTGGCACGAGGTTTTGAGGGCAAGTGTCCGTGCTGCCGACGTAGCTTCGACGAGGCACCTCCCAAGCGGCAAGCCTCAAACAACTCCCGGGACGCGGGCTGACGGTTCGTCCTGGACAGTTTTAGAGAACAACGACACGGTCGATGTCGACGCATATCGGTCTCAGATTCCGACATCAAACAGAAGTCTTTGGCATCATTTCGTCACTCCCAAGCTTCTGTTGAGGCAACTATGGAGCGGCCAATTTTAAGAAGTCATTGACTAATGCAGCAATTTCATCCGCCTTGGTATCAATCGCGAAGTGCCCTGCGTCTAGGATGTGAACTTGTGCTTTCGGAACGTCGTGCCGAAATCGCTCAGGCTCGCCGGGATCGAACGACGGGTCATATTTACCCCACAAAACCAGAAGATTAGGCTGGGTCTGCTGTAGCCATCGCTGCCACTTCGAATACTCAGCGACGTTCGTTCGATAGTCGTAGAAAAGATTACTTTGAATCTTCAACTGCCCTGGCGAGGATAAGAACGCAAACTCATCCGTCCAGAGATCAGGGTTGTACAATTCAACGCTTGGGTCACTCCCCACGTGACGAAGTCTTGCAGCACTCAGCGATAGCAAATTGTTTCGCATCGCTTCCTCATGATCAGCCCGATTGTCCCAATATGCCCGCCGTAGATCCCAGCTAGTTCCTAAGCCTTCGTTGTGAGCAACCGCGTTTTGTACAATCAATCCCGCGATTCGTTCAGGATGGGTCAGGGCCATGCGGAAACCAATAGGCCCGCCGTAGTCTTGCATGTACAGCGTGTAACTGGCTAGATCGATCTGTTGCACAAAACGAAGCATGATCGATGCAATCGTCTCGAAGGTGTAGTCGAAGTGCTCGGGATCAGGCCAATTGCTATGGCCGAAGCCCGGATAGTCGGGTGCAATCAAGCGATAGCGATCCGAGAGCCGACTGAAGAGTGGCTCATACATCCGCGACGAGGAAGGAAGTCCATGCAACAGGAGCAAAGGGGGTAAATCTTTCGCCCCCGCCTCACGATAAAAAATTGATATGCCGTCGATCTTTGTCTTTCGATAATAGGTGCTGGTCGTCACAGCTCGCTCCTTCAACTTAGCAAAGAGATAAACCTAGGCCGAGGTGAACTGTTCACGTTACGCGACAGTTTCGGCCAGCTTCGTTTCAACCTCGATATTGCCGTGAACTGCACGCGAGTATGGGCGCAAGCGATGGGCCTCGTCGATAAGATCCTGGGCCGATCGAGCTTCCATGTCAGGCAAGGTTACGTACAGACGGGCCGCCAAATAATATTTGCCGTCCTTCGTGTTCAAATCGACTTCCGCATCCACTGCTGTGTCGGGAGATAATCGGAGTTTCTTCGCCGCCTCTGCAAGCTTGATGGCAGATAGAAAGCAACTTGACCACCCCATCGCAAACAATTGTTCTGGATTTGTTCCATCTCCTTTGGCTCCTGGATTTGTGAGCTTGACCTCCAGGCGATGATCCGAAGTTCGCGACACACCTCCATCTCGCCCGCCTGTTGTATGGGCTTTCGCGGTATAGAGGTTCCTTTCTAACTGAGACATTGATCTCTCCTTTTAAACTTGAAATAGGCATACCGTGTTTACGATCCGAGACGATTAACGAATTCACTGGTGTTGAGGATCTCGTGGGCGAATGTTGGACCGTTGACATGATGTGCGGCATGCATCGCCTCTTGGCTGAAGGCGGCTGTCGCATCTTTTACAAGAGTGACGTGATAACCGAGTTCCATGCCGTAACGTCCAGTCGATTCGATGCAAGTGTTCGCAAGCATGCCTATCAGGACGATCTTCTCAATCCCATGTTCTTTCAACTGATGATCAAGATCGGTATTTGCGAAGCCGCTTTGCGCCCAATGCTCTTTAATAATGACGTCGCCCGACTGCGGCTGGAAATCATCGTGAAACGTTCCACCCCAACTATCCTTGGCGAATGACTGTCGACGAGCCGCCGCGAGTTGACTGGGATTGGCGTGACGCCACTTTTCGTAGTCGTCTGGCTCCCAACGATGATGCGGAACGAAGAAGACCTGAGTGCCAACTTCTCGAACTGCATCCATGATCGATCGCAGATGGGCGAGCATGTTTACCGACTCTGCAACTTCCTTTGCATATGGCCAGAGTTTGCCTTCTGGGGCCAGGAAATCGTTGTAAGGGTCGACCAATAGCAGCCCTGTTCGCGTAGGTTCGTATCGTGTATTCGACATCTTTCATTTCCTAATTGATTTGATGTTGTTAAGTAGGTAAGTCTGCTACCATTCGGGCGATTACCTCTCGCGCCGGAATCGCCTCACACTTCGTGGCTCCGACGCCCGCCCATTGGGCGCCAAATTGTTGGTTTCCTGCTGCCTCCGCTGCGATGCGAAGGGATTTTCCGGCATCGTAGGCAACGGGATAGTCTGGAATCGTATTGGTCGAGGCGATCGTGTCGCCAAACTTGGTGAAATCATTGACAACCGAACGCGCCGGTCGACCCGATATCGCTCGTGTCATCGTCGTGCGGCGATTTGAGACGTCTCTAATCGCCGCACTGTAGCCGGGATCGAGGGAGACTTCGTGGCAGAGGAGAAAGGCGGTACCCACCTGAACAGCGCTCGCCCCACTTGAGATGGCAGCGGTAACATCGCGGGCGTCCATAATGCCCCCGGCGGCGATAATCGGTAGGTTTGTGTGCTGAGAAAGTTTTCCAGTCAACTCCAACGTCGACAGCTTCTCGTCTTCACTTTCCGGTTCGAATACACCCCGATGCCCGCCAGCTTCATAGCCTTGAGCCACGATCGCATCGACTCCGGCCTGTTCAGCCAATACGACTTCCGAAAGGTTCGTGACTGTTGCGAGTATGCACGATCCACGCGCCTGCAGTTCTCGAATGTGATTCGCCGAAGGCAGGCCAAAGTGGAAGCTAACCACGGCCGGACATTCCTCGTGAATCACTTCTTGAAGGGCCTTGTCCGCCACATAGCTGCGATAGATTTCGCGCAGTAGTTGCGGAGGTTCCGAATGAAACGCTTGGAAGAGTGGTGTTAAGTGATGCAACCATTTCGCTTCCTTATTTGCATCTCGTCTCGCTGGACGATGGCAGAAGACGTTAACATTGAAGGGGCCTTTTACCAATTTTCGTACGGCTTCGATCGCCGATCGGGCCGCATCAGGACCAAGATGACCGATGGCGACTGATCCCAATCCACCAGCATCCGACACAGCCGCAACCAATGCTGGCGTGGATACTCCGGCCATCGGAGATTGGATGATTGGGTTACGAATACCAAGTCGTTGGATGAAATTATTCATGTGGGGCTCCCGCCTGACGGCGATATTCCAGAGTTGGTAAACCAGCGACACCCCAGTTGTCAGTGCTGATTTCCTGAATCACGACGTGCGTTAATTCAGGCGGTTTGCTTAGAACGTGCACAACGACATCCGTCACGCCGCGAATTAATTCTGCTTTCTGCTGTCGAGAAGTTCCCTCATCGGTGATCTGAATCGTTATGATTGGCATCACGTTTCTCCTTTGAGAATCTCACGAACTTTGGTATGTGCCTGAATTAGAAACTTGGATGTCGCAAGGCTTCAGCAAGATTCCGCGAAGCCTCAATTTAAATTGGCATGAATGCCGCTTCTGTGAAAAACGAAGGCGATTACCACTTGCCCGCGTGCTGGCCGCCGTCAACGTGGAGTATCTCACCGGTAACGAAACTCGCGGATTCAAGGTACATCACAGCGTCGATAATTTCGAGGATTTCTCCCATTCGCTTCATCGGATGCAATGCGGACAGAAGATCGTGCGTTTCGGGGGTATGCATCGGAGTTTTGATAACGCCCGGCGAGACCGCGTTCACTCGCACGCCACGGTCGGCAAACTCGATGGCCAGCGCACGGGTAGCCGAATTAAGGCCCCCTTTGCTCAGGTTAGCCAAGGCAGAAGGAACTTCTTTGATTGGTTGCTCGTCCAGCGAAGTCGTGATCTGAATGACATGTCCGTTTCCCTGTTTGAGCATCTGTCGGACTGCTTGTTGCGTGACGTAAAAGAACCCAGCGACGTTTACCGACATTACTTTCGTAAAATCCTCTTCGGAATAGTCGACGAAAGGTTTTGCGAGGAAGATTCCCGCGTTGTTCACGAGCGTATCCACACGGCCGAATCGCTCAATTGTAGTACTGACGACCTTTCGCGCCGTCTCGGGATCGGCAATATCTCCAGCAACTGATTGCAAGCGTTCGGAATCATGGGTCCTCTCAATGCGCCTCGAATTGGCGACGACATGATAGCCTCGCTCGAGAAAGCTGGTGACGAGGCCGGCTCCAATGCCTTGCGACGCGCCGGTAACAATAGCAACTTTTGGAGAATGGGACATGATTTAGCTCCTCTTAGAATTGATGGAAATAGTTTTAAAGATGTTAGATGTGATACAGACTTAAAAATCGGTACCGACGGACAGGCTTTGCCATTTCGTCAGTTCGGCGGTGACAAAGGCATTTTTGGCTTCGATCGCGGCCACCGCGTCGCTGCCAAACGGCATTCGGAGCGGAGCGTCTTGGCTTCCGGCCAGCTGTACCATCGCGACGGCGAACTTCTTCGGATCGCCCGGCTGGTGGCGGCTGACCTGTTCGGCTCGTTGACGCGTTGTCCCAGCCGTCGCGTTGTAATCTTCAATGCGCGTCGGACTAACCAGCAGCGACTTCGCTTCAAGGAAGTCAGTCCGGAAATAGCCTGGCTCGACGATCGTTACCCGAATGCCTAGCGGTGAGAGTTCTTCGGCCAACGCTTCGCTTAGACCTTCGACTGCGAACTTGGTTGAGCAGTACACTCCGAAACCTGCGCCTGCTCGGTATCCGCCGCTCGACGATATATTGAGAACGTGCCCGCTTCGCTGCCGACGCATTTGCGGCAAGACCGCCCGGGTAACGTTGAGCAAACCGAAGACGTTCGTACGATAGAGATGTTCGACTTCCTCGGCGGTCGCTTCTTCGACCGCTCCCAAAAGTCCGAAACCTGCGTTGTTGAGGAGAATGTCGATTCCCCCAAAACGTTCGACAGCTGCTGCCACGGCTGCGTGGGCTTGCATCTCGTCGGCCAAATCCAAGGCGACCGCGAGCAGTTGGGAATGACTGCCAACTGCCTCCACAACCCCCTGAGGGTTCCGGGCGGTCGCAACGACGTTGTCTCCAGAGGCCAGAGCTTGTTTGGCGATGAGAGCTCCGAATCCTCGCGAAGCTCCGGTAATGAACCAAGTTTTCATAGCAAATCTCCTTTGAGTTTTCGTCGTGCGAAACTGTTCCGCGTCGACTACTCAGGAGATTATGGGCTTATGCGTCCGGGCCGGCTGTTCACCGATTGCGGTGACTATCGCTAGATTGCGATGACTTTAGGAAAACCGACTTAAGGAGCCCCGGGCGAAGGAAGATTCTGCCGGAAAACAGTGGGGGTAACGCCATTAGCCTTTCTAAGTGCCGCCGTAAAGGAAGATGGCGTCCCATAGCCGACTGACAACGCAATCTGCGTGATTTCCAACGCCCGATTGGTCAACAAGCTCTTGGCGGCTTCCATGCGTTGGGCGACCAGAGCTTCGTGTGGAGTCATACCGGTCGCTTGCCGAAACGCAGTGGCGAAGTGAAATCGACTAATAGAAAGCAAGCCGGACAAATCGTCCAAGGTAATTTCATGTTCGAGGTTTTCCCGCATGTACGAGGTGACCTCCTTAACTTGTCGCAGCGATAAGCCCTTCGGCGTGGAAGCATTCTGCAATGATTGGACGGACGAGTGAGCTCGGATCAGTTGCGTACAAAGTAGATCCAGCGTTTGTTCCACGAAGAGTGTGTTTGGTTGAGAGTCGCAGTTCACTTCGCGATGGAGCAATTCGAGAATACGCATGGTCGTCGGATCCTCAAATCCCACTCGATCCACGAGCTCGATCGGTCTTCCGCCGGCGAACTGGTCGGCACACTCCTGCAAACGCTGAGGAGGAATATAGACGTGAGAAACTTCAATGGGGCCAGCCAAATCCCAGCGACCATCGTGCCCCTGAGGGATAATTGTAACCGTACCCTTTCGAGTCCGGGCATTGAAGCGTTTACCGCCAGACAGCAAGGTAATGGGTTGTACCTCGCCGTAGTACGTCATGACGACATGCTGATTCATCGCCGGCAGAAAGTCATGAATTTCACCATGCTTCCAGGACCGAGTCAGCCGCGTTCCTCCCTTAAGCTGCTGGTCTACGACGACCGGAGGCGCGTCAATAATTTGCGCAATCTCTTGGTCCGGAGTGCGCTGCTGGTCATGAGATCCAGATACTGTTTGGTCACTGACTAACACATGTTGATTAGCCATGTATCCTCTAACTCCCGAAGTTACTTCTAGAATTCCAGTTATTCTCAGCGGCCAGGGGAAACTGACGGTTGAGCTAACGATTCATTCAAATGAAACGGGGCGATTAGGAATTTATGAAGATGCCTAAATCTAGCTTCTTGGCTGTCTTCTACGTAGTCCAGTGGCAGGGAACCATATTTGCTGTCCCTGCTGATGGTTTTGCCGATTAGAACCGACCAAGCCACTGCCGAAGTGACGTGCTCTTTTTCAAAGTTATGCGTGCCCCGTAAAACGGGGTCTGAGCGGTCGGACGCTATTCTACGGCAGCCACGGCGGGTGGCTTCCAGGTGCCGTCGAGAATGGACGGGTTCTTCTCAGATGGCCAGTAGAGGCGAAGCATTAAAATGAACTTGTCGTCGGGACAAGGAAGCCAATTTGATTCCTTCTTTGCGCCGGGACTTTCGTGCTGAATGTAAAGGTCAACCGAACCATCAGCGTTCTTCTTCAGATCATTACGAGCACTAAGCGTATAGCGGTTCAGCTCATTTCCGTAGAAGAAGTACTTGTCGTTGTACATAGTCAATGACCAAAACCCATCGACAGGCGGCATCTGTCCTTTGGGAAAGTGCATTATGTATTTCTTCTTCCCGTCGTAGGCATCTCCCTTGGAATCATTGGTTGAGGTTGGGTAGACAGCATCTTGTGGGCGATTCGCTCCTAAGCCAATTGCCGTGATGAAAGCTCGCTGGAGATAATTTGTTCCGTACAGTCCGGTCTTGGTGGTAAAGAGCCAGCCGTTGATGTTTTTGCCCGCGTCATCGTAGTGACCGATAATCGTTTTGAAGGCCGTTTCGGGTACATCTTTGAGGGCGTCTTGCACGTCGGCCGGAAGCTTATCGAAAGCAAAGGGCTCGCCGGGAACGATCCCCAGGCTGGCCATCTTTTTGACGATCGGGGCGTCCGCTTCAACCGGTGGGTTGTCCTTCATCAGCGAAGCAAGCAGATTGAAATAGGTTGCCGTGTCCATGGAATTCACTTGCTCACGAACGGGCGTTTTCATGTCGATCGACGGATCCACCTTCCCGACTGGTGGCGTGTACGACTTGCCATAAGAACTGAGCGGCACAACGGAGATCTCATTTTGAAGTTTATGCACTGCCGCGTAGTCCTCCTCGGTACCGGTGCAATTGATACGCCCTAACAGCCAGACAATGCTCGTCGGGCTTTTGTATTGGGTAACTCCTTCGGGAAGTTTTCCGTCCCAACCAGGACCCGTGATGGCATAGGTTTGCGGTCCGGTCCCGGTAGTACGTTTTCCAGGGACCTCAAAGACATCAGTCCAACCATCGAGCATAGGGAAGAGATAGTAGCGATCGTTCGCGTCCGGCAGGTCTAGTACCCATGGTTCCTTAGCTACATCAACCCACGCAACTGTGTACAACGTGTCAGCGTTTGGTGCCGTGACATCATGAAACTCTGCGTTTGGGTATTCTCTCAAGCGTGCGAACTGTCCCATTGGGGCATGGGTGTCTTTCGGCTCAGCGACGTTCGTCATCACACGGCGGGTGATCTCCATGGTGATGAGCGGATAACCAAAGATGTACGCTTCCGAGGCAATACTCTTCGCCTGGTCCGGTGAGAGTTCGGCTGCTTTAACCAGATTGGTTTGGGCAACCATGCCCGACAACACCAAAGCTGCAATCCAATATGATTTCATCATGTTCCCCGATAAGAATGGACAGATTCGCCCCTTGAGAATGCATCGCCTGTAATGTAAATCGTAGCTCTCAGGAATTTCTTATGGCAACGAATTTCTCTGTCTTTCATTGAGCTTTCTCGTTTTCGTAAATTTGCGAGGATGCCTTGCTTTGAGCCTGTCAAGCGAAATTCCGGCAAACATTTTAGAGTTGTGAGGACGGTTTTTGGCATTAACTCTCGGTATAACCCGTCATGCGTGGTTCCGTCGCAGCAGCTACTGCCGCATGGGCCTTCAAGTGGTGTTGAGGCCCAACGGCTCTTGAATAAGGAGAACCATGATAAGGTTCTACGACGGGTAACACCGTTTCTAATGTGGCGTGGATCTGCACACTAAGAGGATGTACTTGTGCATCCTGGATCAGGATGGTAGTAAGCGACTGCATCGGAATGTGCAGGCCAACCTACGTGCGTTTCTATCCGTTCCATGCGGAACTTTCATCTCGAGTACCATCACCGTGATAGCAATGGCCAACACGCCGTCACTGAACGCTTCCATTCGCGTGCTTTTCATTTTGTAAGCAACTCTCCAAATGGAATCTCTGCACAAGTTAATTTCGGCACGCACAATCACTAAAAATTCGCCGCAGCTACCCCGCAGAGTCAGCCTCTTCGTGCTGACTCTTTAGTCACTCCTGAGGTGTACTCTCCGAACCCTATTTCGAAGTGCAACCATGCGTTTGCACCGATTCGAGTCTTCCGATCCCGTGGGCGATGACGAGAAAGCGAAGTACTACTTTTTGGCCGCTTGCAGCATTTTGTAGCTGGTCATCAAGTTGCGATAGTTGGGCAAGTGATTCGAAAGGAGGGTCCCCAATCCCTCCATGTCATTTCGCCAATCGCGATGCAGTTCACAAGCGACCGAGAACCAATTCATGAGTTGTACGCCGGCCGCCGACATTCTTTGCCAGGCTGCCTGTTGAACGGTTGTATTAAATGTTCCCGAGGCATCTGTCACAACGAAAACGTCGAAACCTTCTTCGATCGCTGATAGGGCTGGGAAGGTAACACAGACATCAGTTACCACCCCTGCGATGATCAATTGTTTACGTCCGGTGTTTTTAATGGCTTGAACGAACTCTTCGTTATCCCAGGCGTTGATCTGACCGGGGCGACGAATGAATGGGGCATTCGGGAATAGATTGAGGATCTCGGGAACCATCGGACCGTTAGGGCCTTCGTCAAAGCTCGTGGTTAGAATCGTTGGCAACTCAAAGAACTTACCAACGTCCGCAAGAGCCAATACGTTGTTTTTGAAGTCGTCCGGAGAAAAATCTTGAACAAGTGAAATCAGGCCTGACTGATGATCGACCAAGAGCAGTGTCGCGTCGTCTTTGGATAGCTTTTTGTAGGAAACCGTCATAGGAATCACTTTGAGATGGAAGGGAGTTTTTGGGATCGTAGCTGAAGTTCAGCTACATATTTGTACTCTGTCGCGGTGTGGAATCATTCTGAAATCGCTGAAGAAGGATCACTCCGCCAACAATAAGACCCGCTCCAAGCACTCGGCCAAGATTGATGGGTTGTGGATGGGCGACCAAGACATGGAAGTGGTCCAATATCAACGAAATGATCATTTGCCCAGCAACGATCGAGGCAAATGTCAATCCGGAACCCAGCTTGGGAAACGTCAAAATAACTGTGGTGACGTAGGCAGCACTGAGGATTCCGCCGGTCCAGTAGAACCACGATGCTTGTTTGACGCCTTCCCAGGAAGGTGATTGTCTTGTTACCAGTACGTATGCCATCAGCGCCAAGGCACCGACAGAGAAGGAGACTAACGCAGCATAGCTAGGATTTGCGAGTGCTTTTCCAAGTTTGGAATTGACGCCACCCTGCAACGGCAGTGCAGACCCGGCTGCCAAAGCCAAAAGTATCCAAGTTAGTTTATCCATGGCTCTAGTGACCCTTAAGAATTCGTCAGTTGTATCGCTTCGTGAAATTCAAGTGGAACTACGTGACCTGCGTCATGATTGGATAGTCCGTGTAGCCCTTCGGCCCCGGAGTATAGAAAGTCGCTGGATCCGACGAATTCAATGGTGCGTTAGCTTCGAAGCGAGCAGGAAGGTCGGGATTGGCAATAAAGCTTTGTCCAAACGCAATGGCATCGGCGTCCAAAGCTTCAATTGTCGCAACTGCCGATTGCCTGTCGTAGCCACCATTGGCAATCAGGTTTCCATCGTAAGTTTGCCGAATAAATGGCGTTACGCGCGGGGCATCCGGATTGAACAATCTACCTGGTCGAATCGCCTCGGCAACGTGAAGGTAGGATAGATCATACGTACTCAGCATATCGGCGGCCTGGATAAATAGCGATCCCGGGTTACTATCTCGCATTCCGTGGGCATTCATGGTGGGGCTAAGGCGAACGCCGGTGCGATCTGAAGACCAAGAGGAAGTAACCGCTTCCACGACTTCTCAAAGGAAACGGAGGCGATTGGACACCGATCCACCGTACTCGTCTGAGCGTTGATTCGATGCATCGCGAAGGAACTGATCAATCAAATAGCCGTTGGCGGCATGTATCTCGACCCCATCGAAGCCTGCCTCACGACCTCGACGCGTTGCGGCAGCGTACTCGTCAATGATGCTTCGTATTTCGGCAATTGTTCGTTCATGAGGAGTAACAAATGGCTTCTTGCCAGTTGCTGTATGCGCTTCGCCGATCGCCGGGATAGCACTTGGAGCGACCGGTAGCTGACCTTCGTTATAATCCGGATGAGATACACGGCCCATGTGCCAGAGTTGGAGAAAGATGCGTCCGCCAGCAGCATGAACTGCGTTGGTAGCATGCCGCCACCCGTTAACCTGATCAGACGTGTAAATTGCCGGAGCACCGTGCCATCCGTATCCTTGGCTGCTAATCGCGGTGGCCTCGGAGATGATTAAGGCTGCGCTAGAACGCTGCCGGTAGTACTCCACCATTAGCTCGTTCGGTACTCGATTGGTTGACCGGGCACGCGTTAATGGAGCCATAATCACGCGATGTGGAATCTTGATCGCCCCTAAATTCAGAGGTTGGAACAAGATGTCGTTGGGATCTATTGTCATTGGTGTTCTCTTTTGGCAGGGACCGTGAGGGATCACAGGGAATCATAGCGATTGCGATTGTGATTTATAAAATATATAAAAACGAATACAGTCATGTGAAAAACGTATAAGGGGCGTTTCATGGAATTGCGGCATTTGCGTTACTTTGTTGCCGTCGCGACGGAACTCAGCTTTTCTCGTGCTGCTGAATCTCAGTTTGTTGCTCAACCGGCACTAAGCACCCAAATTGCGGACTTGGAAAAGGAAATCGGAGCAAGGTTGTTGTTTCGTAACAAACGGGTTGTCAGGTTAACGCCGGCAGGTTCGCTCTTCTTGAAGGAAGCCCGAGCAATTCTGAAGGCTGCGGATGAAGCGAAGAGCAAAGCACTGAACGCCTCGCGGGGAGAGTTGGGGCAACTTAGGGTGGGATTTTTCGCGGCACCGATGATGTATCTTCTTCCTGATCTCATCCGAAGTTTCCGATTGGAATATCCCAAGGTGACCACACATCTGCACGAACTTACTCCTGATCGACAGTTGGTTGCTTTTGCAAACGATGAGCTTGATATTGGATTCACTCGCCCACTACCGTCTGGCAATCTAGGATTGACAGAGGAAGTTCTGTTTCGAGAACGATTCTTCGCTGTCGTACCCCAGACACATCGACTTGCCACTCGCAAACGAGTTCGGCTAGTTGACCTGGCAAACGAACCGTTCGTACTCTTAAACCGAGAAGTGGCATGTGGGCTGTACGATCACATTATTCATTCCTGTCGCGAGCATGCCTTCTCTCCTGATGTCAAACTATCGCCCGAACTTATGACAGCCGTACTAACGCTGGTCGCTGCTGAACAGGGAGTGAGTATCATTCCTGAAGGCGTGCGGAACCTTCGTCGCAGACAAGTCGCTTACATTCCAATTTCGCCGGCCATAGAACCGATCCCTTTGGTAATGTGTTGGCGCAATGACTCGATATCGCCGACCATGCCGAATTTTCGGAAGCTTGTTCAGCAGTGCTTGCCGCGACTTCGACAAGCGGAACGCACTTAACACATGGCTAAATGTTGATACTAGCAAGCAGTGCTCCCAAGCCTTCGGAAAGCGTTGGGTGGGGGTAAATCGTGTCTCGAATTGTATGGTAAGGCAGTCCGGCGATCATGGCGGTCTGCACGGCCGCTAACATTTCAGATGACTCAACACCAAGTGCAGAAAAACCAAGGATTCGCCTATCGTGACCAACTATAATCTTCGCAAACCCCTCAGTCTCTGAGAGCGTACGGGTACGCAGGATGGCGGCCATGGGAATCGTTGCCACTTGGTGGGGAATCGCTTGTTGTTTCGCCTGGGTCTCTGTCAGCCCTATTCGTGACAATGGCGGGTCAGTAAATAGAACATACGGAATGAGTCGTCCGTTAGTGCTCCGATCTCCGCCCTGCAAGTTGTCGCGTACGATTCGAAAGTCGTCCAAACTGACATGGGTGAACATTGGGCTACCGGCAACGTCCCCCATGGCCCAGATGTTTTCGACTGTCGTTTCTAACCGCTCGTTTACTTTGATATGCCCCCGTTCGGTCAACTCGACGCCGGCTGATATGGCATTTAGTCGATCCGTATTGGGAGTCCGGCCGGCTGCAACGAGAATGTCGCTCACTTCCAATACCGTAGGCCGACCTTGGCTGATCACGTCCAGCATTACCTCCTCTCCACTACGACCTGCGACGTGTTGCAAATTCGTATCCAGCAAAATTTCGATTCCGTTCCTTTTAAGTATCTCGAGAATTGCGTCGGAAACATCGTCGTCTTCATGTGGCAATAGTCGCGTCCCTTTTTCCACAATTGTGATGCGGCTACCGAGTCGGGCGAGTGCTTGAGCCGTTTCCAGGCCAACGTAACCACCGCCTAGTATGGCAAGATGATTGGGTACATGCTCCAAGTCGAGCGTTTCAACATGGGTCATTGGTCCTGCTTCCCGCAATCCAAGGACGTCGGGGATACTCGCTCGTGATCCGGTGGCGATGAAGATACGCTCGCCTTGCACGGTCAGACGGCTTCCATCCCGCTTCGCTACATCGACAAGGGTGTTCGAGAGGAAACTGCCTTTACCGTAAAGAACCGGAACCCCGCTCGCCGCGAACCGTTTCTGATGAATCTCGGCGAGATCGTGGACCATCGCCTTCTTTCGTTGAAGAACGCGGGCCATGTCGACCGACACCGCCCCGGTACTGACACCGAACTCTGCGGCTCGGTCGACAATCCACGGCTAACGCATACTAAGTCGTTGGCAGGCCTATGATTTCCGCTAGGAAGTTCACGTTCCAGCCTGCCATACGCCGCCGCATCACGATGCTTTCCTTGCTTTTCTGCTGTTTGATCAAGCTGATC
>NZ_JABRWO010000022.1 GCF_013618625.1 Bremerella alba
GCGGTGGAGGTGGCGGCGTGTTTGCCGTGGCTGACGAAAAAGCTGTCTCCAAGGTCGAGGACGTGAAAGCTGTCCAAAAGCCAGCTGCAGATGCTTCGGCCAAACCAGCCGAAGTGGAGCAGGAAGCTTTCATCTTGAAGGTCAACGAAGGTGAAACTCGTCTTCAAGCTTGGGAGCGAGCCTTTGATTCTGGAGTAACGATTCCTGCGATCACCGTGCGAAGTGAAGTCCGTCGAGCGATGGCTTCCAAACGTTACAGTGATGTTACTGGGGTCATTCAGCTTGCTTTGCGAGACGGTCAGCTTCAGCCTTGGATGTACGAAGCAATGGCCCTGGCAATGCAGCTGGATCATGCCCCCAAGCAAGAGATCGAACGGGCATTGATGAGTGCCATCGACTTCTCGAGTGGACCGAACCACATGCTTGTTGTCGCTTCTCTGATGTCGCGATTAAATTTAGATGCCCGAGCTTTGAAGCTTTATCAAGATGTCGCTCAGATGGAACCGCTGCGACCAGAGCCTTATTCCTGGGGCTTGAAAGCTGCTAAGCGTTTAGAAGACGAAGAAGCGATTCGCTGGGCCTGCATTGGAATTCTCTCGCAGGAATGGCCAAAAGAACAACTCGATATTCGTCAGGAAGCTTTCAATACCGCCAAAGCACAGCTCCAGCAGTTGCTTGCGGACAAGAAGAATGATGTGGCCGAGCAGTTCAACGAGCGTATCCGTGAAGCACTTGTTCGCGATGCGATTGTGAAAGTGACCTGGTCGGGGCAATCTGACCTGGACTTAATCATCGAGGAACCAAGCGGAAGCGTTTGCTCGCAGCACAATCCGCGAACCATCTCGGGTGGTATTTTCCTGGGTGATGCGGTCTCGTCTCTAGGGGATGCTGGTACGGATGGTGCCTACGAGGCCTACGTTGTCCCCAAGGGTTTCAAGGGTGATTACAAGATGCTCGTTCGCAAGATTTGGGGCGATGTGACTGCCGGTAAGATCACCGTTGATGTGTTCACCAACTATGGAACGGAAGACCAACGGCACGAGCGACAGCAGCTGGAATTGGGTAAAGACGGAGCACTCGTGACGTTCACCGTACCGGAAGGCCGGCGAACAGAGAGTCTGTCAGAACAACAAGTTCAGGTTGCTGTGGAAACCCAAGCTGCAATGACTCGCGAGTTGGTTGCTGCAAAGCTGAATAGTGCTTCGGAGGGTTCGACCGCTTCGGAAGAATACGTTTCAGACGTCGACAAAGGATCGAACGATTTCGTTCGCCGGGTCCGAAATTCAGTCGGTTACCGTCCGGTGATCACGACGCTTCCTGAAGGTACGAACTTCTCCGCATTCGCTGTGGTTTCGGCCGACCGTCGCTACGTGCGATTTAACGGCACGCCACTGTTCTCTTCGATCGGTGAAGTTGTCTCGTACACCTTCCAGGGGACCAATACTGGTGCCATGGATACCACCGGTGGGAATACTGGCATCCAATAATCGTGACGGCTGAGCCAGTGGCTCTGTCTTTTGCGGATGTGCTTTTAATTACGAATTAAGCCGGGCAACGCGTCGAGCGAGAGATCGTCGACCTGCCCGGCTTTTATTTTTTCTACAGCGATCGCGCCTAAGACGGCATTATCAGTGCACAAGTGCATGGGAGCGATTAGCAGCTCTCCGCCGGTAGCTGCCACTTCTTCTTCCAAGGCCGCACGGAATCGTCTGTTCGCAGCGACACCACCTCCGACACAAATCCGCTGAATCCCTGTCGTCTTCATGGCCTGCATCGTCTTTCCCACCAGGCAATCGATGACCGCCTGTTCGAAGCTTGCCGCGATATCCGCTTTGCGTTGGTCGTCGATAGTCAACGATTTGAAGTCGACAGCGCCAGGACCGGCAATCTCGTATCGCACCGCCGTTTTCAGTCCGCTAAAACTGAAGTCGAGTCGGGATGAATCTTTCAGAAACGGGCGTGGAAATGCGAAAGCTTTCGGATTTCCGTTCATGGCACACTTCGAGAGCGAGGGGCCACCTGGGTACGGTAGTCCTAGCATCGATGCAACTTTGTCAAACGATTCACCTGCCGCGTCGTCGATTGTTCCTCCGAGAGGCTCGAAGTCGAAAGGGCTTTTGCAGTGGTAAATTGTCGAGTGACCCCCACTGATGATCAGCCCAATGCAGGGGAAAATAGGTCTTTGGAAAGCGACCTGACACGCATAGATATGCCCTTGCAGGTGATTGATGCCGATCAGCGGCTTGTCGAGAAGCCATGCCAGGGTCTTGGCCGCAGTGACGCCGACTAAAAGTGAGCCAGCGAGCCCCGGCATATTCGCGACGGCAACGGCATCGATATCCGCCAATTGGATATTCGCTTTAAGGATTGCCTCGTCGATTACAGGCAAGCATCGTTCCAGGTGAGCCCGGGCGGCAATTTCGGGAACGACTCCGGCAAACCTTTGATGGAGTTCATCCTGTGAAGCTACGACCGAAGAAAGTACCTGTAGATCATCGGTGATAACGGCTGCGGCTGTCTCATCGCAGGTCGATTCAATCGTCAGTATTTTCATCGCTTGAGCGTTGCGGTTCAGGAAGAAGAAATCTCCGCCTTGAGGTGTTCGAGCCCTTTGCTTAACACCGGGTCGGTTTCAGAAAGTACCGATTGTGGGGCCGGCGGGTGTGGAATGATCGTATCCTGATCCCGCATCCGACGGTAGGTATGGTAGGCCACTTTCTGCTCTCGGCTCAACTTTACATCCTGGCCTTCGTCCGGAGAGACTCCCCACTTGTCGCTGTCCGTATCCCCTTCGAATCGGTGGATCTTTTCGCCGCTGGGACGCTGGTAGCCGGCAGTCGTAAGCTTCAAAGCACTTTTACCTTCCTCAAGTTCGACGATGTTCTGAACGCTACCCTTGCCCCAGCTTCGTTCGCCAACGATCGTGGCTCGATCGTGATCTTGCAGGCACGCCGACAAAATTTCACTGGCACTAGCGCTGTAGTGGTCGATTAAAATGACCATCGGAAAGTCTGGCAATGTTCCGTCTTTTTCTGCTGTCCATACTCGTTTGGGGGAATTTCGCCCTTCGGTGCTAACGATCTTGCCTTCTTCGATAAACATGTCGCAGATCTCAACCGCCGAGGTTAAGAGTCCGCCGGGATTGGATCGAAGATCGAGCACAAGCCCCTTCATTCCGTCATCCAAAAGTCGAGTGATTGCCTGATGCAAATCATCGGCAGTATGCCGGCTGAACGCAGAAACCCGAACGTACCCGATCTTATCGGCATGATCGAACATAAAGTCCCAGGTGCCCCCCTCCAGGCGTTCGTCACCAAGCACCGTTTCAATCTGAACCAGTTCGCGGCGAACGGTGACTTTCTCGCTGGTGAAAGTACTAGGGTGATAGACGGTCATCGTGACATCGGTGCCGATCGGTCCTTTGAGCTTTTTGATGGCATCATCGATCGTCAGGCCTTTGGTCTCTTCCCCTTCAATATGCGTGATGCGATCTCCGGCGATAATTCCGGCCTCGTAAGCTGGCGTTCCGAACAATGGGCTCGTGACGACCAATTGCCCGTCTCGTGTAGAAACTTGAATGCCGATACCACCGAACTCGCTCTCTACGCCCGTCTTGAAGCGTTCGAGATCTTCCGGAGCGATATAATTGGAATAGGGGTCCAGTTTGGAGATTACGCCCCGAATGGCGGCTTCCATCAACTCTCGACGGTCCACGTCCTTGACGTAATTCCGGTCGACCTGATCGAGCGTATCCGCGAATAGCTGAATCAGCTCGACATACTCTTCGTCAACATTGGCATAGACGTTGTCAGGATCGGTTGGGTCTTCGCTCTTGGCGACTTCCACTGCGGTTGCAAGATTGGACGTTCCGAAGGCCAGAATCAGAACGAACAGCAAGTGGTTTTTCCACGGCATGGAATGGTATCCTCACCTGAATGATTGAAGGGCTTGCGCGAAAAGGACCGAAAAACATACGATTGCGATCTGGGAGAAATTATAGAACCCAGAGAAACCTGCGGCAATTGAAAGACTGGGCGGTCGGCGATTAGAAGTCGTACCAGATACCGAAGCCAATTTGCTGTTCAAAGTTATCGTAGAACGAGTTCTGGGTACTATCTCCATTGTGATAATGAAGGCCCATTCGCAGAGTTCGTCCAGGAATGTCTCCAACCCAGGCCCACCCGGCTTGCACGACAAAGCTACCACCGAAGTTCACTTCCTGACGCAAGTGGGTTCCTATGGCGACAAAGGGTTCCCCCCACGGACTAGTTCGCTCGTTGGGAGCCCATTCGATACCGAATTGAAATTCCCAAGGATCGGCGACCAAATGGTAAAACGCCCAGCCTGCTTCACCATAGACTCTTAGCCTCGGAGTGAAGTAATACGAATGCCCAAAGATAATTAGGTCGTGGGCATAGTTTAAACGGTCATAGCCAGGGTTCTTTAGCAGAAACTCGTCTCCCAAATGGGAACTCAAGTGGTAATAGCCGAATCTTGAGCGATGGCGTGGATCGGCGGCGTAGCTCCATGTAAGCTGCGTTCCGGCGCGGAAATCGGCTGATCGAACGTCAACATCTTCGGGGATATCAAGACGTACGTGAGACGATCCTTCCACGTCCCACTGAATACCATCCGACAGAAACGAGGAATCACGTCCATATCGCAAAACACCAAAGCGTCCGCCCAGGTTGCCGTCCAGCATCCAATTGTCGTCGGTGATTTTTACCAGCTGAGCAGACAGACGAGATTCTTTTTGCCCGGTTAGATACGACTTGTAGACCATCCCTTTAGGAAGAACGGTCCATTCGTAAGGAGCCTCTTCTTCAACCACAGTGATTGGCCGTTGGTAAACCGAATCGGGATAGGTCGGCTCTACCCAAGGAACTTGGCCGGGACCTGGTTGATTGATCATCGTAAGGCCGCTTTCGACTACGGGTTGTCCAAGCGGATTATCGTAGGCGACTGACCGGATTTGAGGTGTCCGTTCATCTGTGGGAAAATCAAGAATGGGTTCCAGGTAAGGGGATCTTTGTCCTGGGAACATATTCGTTGGGTCAGGCCAACCCAGTCCGGTCTGCGCACTAGCCCACGACGGGAGCGCGAAGCTGCTTAGAATCAAAATGACTGCGAGCCGGACGTTTAATATCATCGCAAGGTGGGGAGTACCTGATAGCATTTTGTTTAATACATCCGTGATAACCATGCTTATCGGCATAATCGGGTACCGAGGATGACAGCGAAGTGTAACGAGGTGCAAGGTGGACCCCAAGATCACTTTTTATCAAAATAGTGCATTGGTAAACTAAATTCAAACACTCGTGTTTTAGACAAGAAACGGCTTTCATGGTTCTCTTAGAATTCAGTATGTCTCCTCTTAATAAAGGAGACTCTGTGAGCGAATACGTCGCTCGAAGTTTAAAAATTATCGCTGCTAGCGGGCTCGATTATCGCTTGCATGCGATGGGCACAATCATCGAGGGAGAGATTGATGAGGTGCTAGCTGTTATGCAGAAATGCTTGGAAGCAATGGCCGAAGACTGCGATCGTGTAACGTGTACGGCTAAGCTGGACTATCGTCGAGGTTACCAAGGTCGGCTCAACTCGAAGGTCCAAAGTGTTTTAGAAAAGGTGGATGTCTCCTTGAAGACGATTCAGCCTCCTAGCACACCGGAATAGGAATCGGCCCAAGTATGGATACGCCTGAAGTAGACGTTGTTGTGGTGGGTGGCGGAATCATCGGTCTGGCGACTGCTTACCAAATCTCGCGCCGTTTTCCTGAGCATCAAGTCATCGTGCTTGAGAAAGAGAAGGTGCTCGCTCTGCATCAGTCTGGCCGTAACTCGGGGGTGCTCCATTCGGGGATTTACTATCGGGCAGACTCGCTGAAGTCCGCTAATTGCCGGGACGGGCGATTGGCAATGCAAACCTTCTGCGAGCAATATGATATTCCTCACGAGATCTGTGGCAAAGTCATCGTCGCGACCGATGAGAGCGAATTGGGACGCCTCGACGAGATCTATCAGCGGGGCCAATTCAATGGCATCGAGTGTGCCAAACTAAACGCCGATCAGCTACGGGCCCTCGAACCTTACTGCAGGGGAATCGCTGCGATCCACGTCAAGTCCGCTGGAATTGTTGACTACCGCCGCGTTTGCTTTCGACTTTGTGAGTTAATCCTCGAAAGTGGTGGAGCGATTCATACAGACACCCGGTTGCTAGGTGTTTCGCAGCTCAAAAGGCAGATTGTTCTCGAAACTACCAATGGATCGTTTCAGACTTCACTCTTGGTCAATTGTGCCGGTTTGCAAAGCGATCGAGTCGCGAAAATGTGCGGGCATCAACCCGAAGTAAAAATCGTTCCTTTCCGGGGTGAATATTACGAGCTTTCGGAAAATGCACAGCATCTGTGTCAAAACCTGATCTATCCTGTGCCAGACCCTGCGTTTCCCTTTCTAGGTATTCACGTCACGCGAACGACCTTTGGTACCGTTGAATGCGGTCCGAATGCGGTTTTGGCATTTGCTCGCGAAGGGTATCGCAAATGGGATGTTAATTGGCAAGATCTATGGGACGCCGTCGGATATCGTGGTTTTCACAAGCTCGCCGCAAAGCATTGGAGTGTTGGCATCGAGGAGATGCGCCGCTCCTATTTTCAGTCGGCTTTTCTCGCTTCACTTCAACGACTTATTCCCGCCGTAAGAGCCCAGGACTTGCTGCCGGGAACTTCGGGGGTTCGAGCCCAGGCTTTGCGAAATGATGGATCGCTCGTCGATGATTTCGTCATTCAGAAGGAAGGCAACTTCATCCACGTTCTCAACGCTCCGAGTCCAGCTGCGACCGCGTCCTTGAATATTGGTGCTTTCATTGCCGAGCAGTCGGCCGATGTTTTGGACTTCTAAGGGTGAACCTCCAGACGACCAACGGGGACTAATGCGTTCGAAGAAGTAAATGAACGAATCAATACGAGGGCATCATGAATCGTCGTCAGTTAACACAGTTGGGAGTTCCGGAATACGCTTTGGCCGAAGCGGTTAAGGCGGTATCGAGCGCGGCTACCACCCACCGACTGCGAGGTGCGGATTTGAAGCGGCAGGTGAAGGAGGTTCTCGCTGCGCCGAATGATTTCGTGAATGATCCGTGCTACGGGTCATTGGCCACGACGCTGACGGAAGACCAGACGATCGAGCCACTTCGTGAAAACGTCGGCTATCGTACCTGGGGTGAAGACATCGATGAGATGGCTCATGCGCAAATGCGGGAAGCATGTAAATTGCCTCATGCGTCGGGCGCTGCACTCATGCCGGATGCTCACTTGGGATATGGTTTGCCGATTGGTGGTGTCATAGCCATGGAAGGGGCCGTTGTGCCCTATGCGGTTGGTGTCGACATCGCGTGCCGCATGAAGCTCAGCGTCTTGGACATGAAGTTGGAAACTCTCGATTCTCGCTTCAAGGACTTCTGCCGAGCGCTCGAAAATGGAACGCGGTTCGGCGTTGGATCGGTCCATCAGAAGCCACAACAGCACGAGGTCATGGACGAAAACTGGAACATCACGAAAGTCACACGCCAGTCGAAGGACAAGGCTTGGAAACAATTGGGAACGTCAGGTTCAGGGAATCACTTCGCTGAATTCGGCGTTCTGACGATCGGCGAAGGTGACACTGCTGGAGATTCGTTCGCATTGGAGCCAGGCGAGTATGTCGCGTTGCTGAGCCACAGCGGAAGCCGTGGCGCGGGAGCGACAGTTTGTAACACCTACAGTAACATCGCGCGTACCAAGTTGCCTAAAAAGTATGAGGCATTGAAAAACCTGGCTTGGTTGACGTTGGAAAGTGAAGAAGGTCAGGAGTACTGGGAAGCCATGAACTTAATGGGTCGCTATGCCGCAGCGAATCACGAAGTGATCCACCGTCTGGTAAGTGAACTCTTAGGCGCCGAGATCATCGCAGGTGTCGAGAACCATCACAACTTTGCCTGGAAGGAGAAGCACAATGGGCGAGAGATGATTGTCCACCGCAAAGGAGCAACTCCGGCCGGTGAGGGAGTGCTGGGGGTGATTCCTGGATCTATGGGTACGCCTGGGTTCGTCGTGCGCGGTAAGGGAGCGGCGAGTAGCTTTGACTCAGCATCTCATGGCGCAGGTCGCTGCATGTCACGAAAGAAGGCGAAAGATACGTTTCGTATTCAAAACACGCGGCAGGAACTCAAGGAAAAGGGAGTGCACATTTTATCGGCTGGATCAGACGAAGTCCCGGGTGTCTACAAAGACATTCATGAAGTCATGGCGGCCCAGAGCGATCTGGTCGATATCGTAGGACGCTTCGACCCGAAGATTGTCAAAATGTGCGGCGACGGAAGCCGGGCCGAGGATTAACTCGGCCTTGGGCTTCGTGTTGAGCCTACCGAATAGCCACTAGTCGATTTCAGGAATGGGGGCATCCTTCTCGATCTTTTCCCCCTCCCAAATCGCGATGCCATCGGTGTATGTCAGTATGCGATGCTGACTGTTGCGTGCTGGCATCTTGCTTTCCGCTGGCAGAAATTTGCTTAGAGTTTTGATCTTAGAAGCGTACTTTTTATCGCCAGCCAGGTTGGTCCATTCATTGGGGTCGGACTGCATGTCGTACAGTTCCTGCGAACCGTCAGCGTATTGAATGAACCGCCAGTTTTCAGTGCGGATGCCATGATTGTCGTGATTGTGGGTTGTGATAGCCGGAAAATCACGTTTCGTATTCGCATCCTTCAGTTGAGGAACGAGCGAGTGCCCTTCCAAGCCGCTGGGCTGTTGCAAACCGGTCAGTTCACTTAGTGTTGGATAAATGTCGAGCAGTTCCGCTGGTTGTGTGCAGCGTTGGCCTTCGGTAACGCCTGGGCCAGCGAAGATAAGCGGAACGCGGGTACCGTCATCCCATAATGTGTTTTTGCCGGTGATCTCTTTCTCGCCGATGTGCCAACCATGATCGGACCACAGAACGATAATGGTGTTGTCGCCATATTCGTTCTTTTCCAACGCCTCGATAACCCGACCGATTTGGGCATCCACAAAGCTAGTGCAGGCTAGGTAGCTGCGCGTCAGGTTCTTCCACTGATCGTCGTCCTTTAAGAACTTCAAGCGGGGTTCAGGCAACTTCCAATGCATATACCAGCTGAAACGTGGTGTATCCGCGCGGTCGTCAGCGATGATCTCAGGAACTTTTAGTTCGTCTTCGGGATAAAGGTCAAACCACTCCTGCGTAGCGTAACACGGGACGTGAGGCAGGAAGAAACCGACCGACAAGCAAAACGGTTCTTTGGGCTTCTCATTCAGCGTATTAACTGCCCAGGATGCAACCTGGTAATCCCCTTTGTCCTCATCCTTGTGAGGAAACACACCCCAGTCGACTAATGGATGAGCGGATGGTGTATTGACGAGTTTTTGTTTCGGTTTTGCTCCCACCGAGGCCGGAGGCCCAAGGACTTGAAATTCCTGATCCTTCCCTTTGCGACCATATCCACCGTGATAAATCTTTCCCGTCGAGTAATTGGTATACCCGTTGGCATGGAGATGCTGTGGCAGTGTGACCAGTTCGGCTAGTTCCGGTACATCGCGAAACCAGGGAGACAATCCGTAAATACCGGTCGACGAGGGACGAAGCCCGGTCATCAAGCTTGTTCGGGATGGATTGCACAAGGGCGATTGGCAATGAGCATTCAGAAAAACAGTTCCACGTGCTGCGATACGATCGATATGCGGTGTCTTGGCTTGTGGATGTCCACCAAGGCAACCAATCCAGTCATTTTGGTCGTCGATCGAGATGAAAAGAATATTGGGTTTTTTGGCCTCGTCTGCTTGGGCCACTGCCGAACTTATCAGGATAAAGCAGACGGTGAAAGAAAGGAAAGTACGCATGAACTAGCTCTAGTCTGGGGAGTGATGGGAGAACTCTGAGAGAGGAGTTCGTATTTTAAACCATCCGCGACCAGGAATCGAGCAATCAACCGCATTCCGAATTCGAACGAAAAAAAGCCCGATAGATTGACTATCGAGCCTTGGTAGCAGCGTCTGGTTTGCGACGACTATCGCACCGCGCCGATCTCTTCACTTGGGTCATTCAGCATTGGTTCAAGTTCGGCATAGACCTTATCGAAGATGCGATTCGAGTAAGGCAGAGCTGGATTTTCAACCCAAGCGGCGGCACGGGCCTGCTGATCTGGGATGTGCAGCATGTTGTAAGGACGGAAGTAGTAGTAGGTCTTTGGGTAAGCGTCATAGGGGATGTGGGCAACCATGTTGCCTGGAGCGTGCCAAGGAGATGGCAAGCAGTGGCGAGCATAGAAACCACCATGGCCGTGTCCGAATCCATGACACCCACCGCTGCAACCCAGGTTGCAACCATGTGCTTTGCAGGAACCACACGAATTGCAGCTACTTTCACACGAGGAAGCACAACCGCAGCTTACGGAAGAGTAATCTTCATGTGCGTTGTAAGAGCTGCTAACGGTGCTTTCATTCATGCTTTGCAGCTGAATGGCTTTCGGCGGTGTCGGCATGGCGTGCGGGCTGACGCTATCCGAGGGAGAAACGTCTTGCATCAGCGAAAATCGTCCGGATTTGGAGACAGTGGCAACTCTGATTGGTCGTTGAATCGTTGTCCGCGAGGGTTCATAACCCACCGCTTTCACTAATCCACCGCCAGTTTCCTGACTTAACTGCGATGCTGGCATGACCCCCAAAATAACTACAACTGGTTCGGCCTGCTCGGCAGCAACAGGTTGCTTAAGTTTAATGACTGGGGCGGGTTCGCCACCCTCGGCACCGAGAAGAACGGCAGCGATAACAAATACGGTGGTCATGGTAACTCAACCTTTGTTGGAGGATTGAGGAATGTGAGTTGGTGTCGTGCGCAATGTAAGTGCGTCGTTGTTACGTTCGGCACTTTCCGAACCATCTCTACGAAAATATCGTATCGTCCGTTTGAGTTGACGCAGTCCCCCCAGATTCACAGGTGATAATCGCTACATAAGATAAATAGAGTCTAAACCCAACTCCATAACTAGTGTATTTCGTTCAGGTCACCGGTGGGGATAATTCCCTAACAAATCGTATTAGGCACAAATACGGCTCAACTAACACAATCGGAACATCCGAAACCATAAGTGATCCACGTTCCGCCCTGATATCGGGTGGCGGGCGAGAATGACCCTTTCGTAAGCAGTCTTGCCGATCACGACCGTTCCCAACCAGCGTATGTGGTGGTAGGTATCCCATGAAAAGTTTGTTCCAACTTACCGTTCAGTATGGCAGTCGCACGGCTATCGCCGCGGCCATGGCTGGGGTATTTACCCTTATGCCCGCAACTGCCCAGGCACAAATTGCCGCTGAACTACCCGGCCCGCGAAACGAGCAACTCATCGAGAAGCCGAGTGAATCGGTTCTGATGAAAGAATCGAACCTGATCCAAGAGGTCCTCGAACCGGAATTAATTTTCCGAGTCGAGCCGACGCGGTCGAAGATTCTGAAAACAAAACTTCCAATGACTCGGGTGGCGATCACCAGTCCAGACATTGTTGAAATCAACGAATTCAGCACGACGGAAGTGGAAGTAATCGGTTTGAAGGCCGGCGAAACCACGATGACCATCTGGTTTGCAGCTCCGGACGGAACATCGACCGTTCTCCGTTATCTGGTCAAGGTCGCTGCCAACAGCGAAGAACAACGCCGTGCGGAAATCGAATACGGCAAGCTTGAATCTCGCCTCAACGAGTTATTCCCGAATAGCATCGTTCAGCTGATTCCTGTTTCCGACAAACTGATTGTCCGCGGCCAAGCTCGCGACGCCCAAGAGGCTGCTCAGATTATCGCCGTACTCGGCGGTCAATCAATCGACCAGAGCGGCAATCTTACGATGGGAGCGAACCTGGGTACGGCGGCAATTCTTCCGGGAGCGGAAGACCTTCGAACGACCAGCATTATTGACTTGCTGCAAGTTCCTGGTGAACAACAGGTGATGTTGAAAGTTCGCATTGCAGAGCTTCAACGCACCGCTGCCAGAAACCTTGGTTTCGATTTTAGCGTCAGTGGCGAAAACTACGACGTGTCCCATATTATTGGTGCCGGAGCAGGCAATCTTACTGCGATTCTCGATGGCGGCGATGTCGAACTGTTTTTACAGGCGACAAGCAGCAACGGGATGGCCAAGATTTTGGCTGAACCGACGCTGGTTACCATCAGTGGTAAGTCGGCCAACTTCATCGCCGGTGGTGAATTTGCCGTGCCAACAGCTGTCGGTGTTGGTGGTATCGGGGCCGTGTCGACGACCTTCCGAGGTTTCGGTACGCAGCTCGCGTTCACCCCGACCGTTCTCGACAAAGATAAGATCCGCCTACAGGTTGCACCATCGTTCAGCTCGATTAACTCGAGTAACACGGTGGATGGCATCCCTGGCTTGGATATCCGAGGTGTCACGACCACCGTTGATCTGCGAGAAGGCCAATGGCTTGCCGTTGCTGGCCTGATCCAGGACGAACTTGCAGGCAGCCGTGTTCGTCTGCCTGGAATTGGCGATATTCCTCTGATTGGTGCCGCGTTTGGTCGTCAGACCACAACCCGATCGGAGACCGAATTGGTGGTCCTTGTCAGTCCAGAACTGGTTCATCCAATGGAAGTCGAACAGCTTCCTTTGTTCCTGCCTGGTACTGATGTGACCGACCCAACCAATAAAGAGTTCTTCTGGCATCAGCAAATTGAAGGTCGCCCTGGCTACGACTACCGCAGCACAGTATGGCCAGCAATGCGACACCAGATTCACCATGAGAATCACGAGATTCTCAAGGCTCAGCGACATGCTCGCAAAGCCAGCCGACATTACCACGAGTGCGAAGATTACTACATCTCCGGACCACAAGGTTTTTCCAACTAACTAGGCCCAAAGGTGGCAAGACCCAGCACCTTTTTCGTTCCCGCGACGAATCCAAATTGAGGATAGCCAAGATGACCCTATTCAATCGAACTGCTGGAGGCCTGACGCTTGCCCTGGTGGCGGCTGGCCTGGTTGGTTGCCAAAGCGGCCCTCGTATCGAGCCCGCACCTCCGACTATGTTGGGGGCCTCACTTGATGAAATGAACCGCACTCAGGAACTGAATGCGGAAGCAGCCAAGTACGTCGTCTATCAGCACGAATTCGAGCCGAACTTCGTCGATAGCAAAGGCGAAAAGAACGCTTGGAAGCTTAACGATTACGGCGAGGATCACCTGAAACAAATTGCCGCGAACTTGCTTCGTGGTGACGAGCTTCCAGTAGTTGTCGAACGAAGCCAGACTTCACCAAAGCCTGGCACTGAATACCAATACCCGCTCCACTACAACGATGAGCTAGACGAGAAGCGTCGACGCTGTGTTGTGGCTGCACTTACCGCAATGGGTGTTACCGATGCTGAATCGCGAGTCGTTGTCGCACCATCCTTCTCGGAAGGTTTGACCAGCGGCGAAGCTGCAGCAGCCTACCAACGTGGAATGTCCTATGGCGGTGGCTATGGCGGCGGATACGGTGGCGGCGGCTTTGGTGGAGGCGGTGGCTTTGGTGGTGGCTTTGGTGGTGGAGGCGGCTTCTTCTAATCGAGGAAGTCTGCCAAGCGGAAATGGACCTTGAACCTGCGACTTTTAGAAATGACGAGCCGAATGAACTATCACGTGGTTCTGCCAATCGTAATGATCGCATCATGTCTGGTGGTTAGTGGTTGTGCCACCAGCCGACCAGGCATGGGGTCCATGTTCTCTATGACGGAAGCGTCGGTCGAGAACAATTTCACCCAAGAGATGAGTTTCGCCCGACTTTCGGAACGCAATGGCGATAACGTGAAAGCGAAGAAGCTTTATCGCCACATCCTATCGAGAGACCCAGAGAATCGAGTCGCCCTGCATCGCATGGGCGTCATCTCGGGTAAAGAAGGTCAGTACGCCCAAGCAGTCGAATACTTGACACATGGGGCAACGGTCGATGATCCTTCTGCCGAAATGCTATCGGATCTTGGTTATGTTTACTATCTGCAACACAACCAAGAGTTGGCCAAAACGACCTTAGAACGCGCACTGGCCGAAGACCCAGACTACGAGGCTGCTCGCACTAACCTGGCAGTCGTTTACGCTGAACTGGGCCAATATGACATTGCTTTGAGTCATTTCCGTCAGATTTCAGATGAAGCCGAGGCCCTTTCCAACCTGGCCTACATCCAAAGCCAGCGGGGCGACCTTGAACTCGCCCAGGCGAATTACAGTCGAGCCCTCGATATTGATAAACGCCTCCGTCCGGCAGCCGAGGCACTGATTCAGATTGCTCAGATGACTGGGGACGTCACAGATCGTCCGAACGTACGACCACATGTCGTTCCTACCCAAGAGCAGCAGCAACAGGAATTGGTCGCACAATCACGATCCTCGATTCCAGCGGCTTCTCAGTTCGCTCCGCAAACTTCTGCCGTTGCTTCCCAAACACCCGAATCGGCGACCAACAATCCGCTGCGCACGGCATCTCGATTCGCGGAATCACAAACGTCCGTACAGCAGGTGCAATATAGCGGCGAATCTGCAAAGGCCCCAGCGACCAGTGGTAATGCAGCGTTGACCATTCCCACCCAAAGCATGAGAGCCGATCCCGCGGTGTTCCAGATCTCTGACGAACCTGCCACGTCGAATGTTCAGCAGCCTGCCAGAGCATCGACACAAATCGGAGCGATGCAGTCGGCGTCCGCTGAAAGCTTCAATCAGCAGATCATGGGTGCGCTGCAAGCGGCGTCGACCAAGTAGTCTTAATTGCCGGTCGGGGAAACGCCCGTCTGGCTGTCCGGAATCGCAGAGATGGAAGCTTGGGTCGCTGACTGATTCAACGCTCCGCCGGGTGCCGTTTCTCGCTGGGAAAAGTTCCGAAGCTCCATCAAAGCCGGTCCGAGCAATAGCACATAGATCGGTGGGGCCAAGAAGAAGATCACCGGGAATAGCAGCTTGATCGATGTGCGATTCCCTTCTTCTTCTGCCCGTTGGCGACGCGTTTCTCGGATGCTGTCGGCAAACTCGTGAAACGCATTGGCAACGTTTCCGCCCAGACGTTCGGCGTGGTGAATCATTGTCGAAAGCGCGGTCACATCGGGGTCGTCGACACGCTTGGCGAATTCTTTCAACGCGTAATCGAGCGATCGAGCCGAGCCTTGCCCTTCAAGGATCGTCAACTCGCAAGACAAGTCGTTGTGCGAGCCTCGAAGTTCGCGGCTGACGTGGGCGATGGCTCTCTGGAGCGGCATGCCAGCCGATACCGTCATCGTTACCATATCCAAAGCGTCGGGAAGGCCGTAGCGAATCCGTTGTACGCGGGCCGATGCCGAAGACGACAAAATGATTCGCGGTAGCCCCCAGATCAATATCAGGACGATGCCACCGACGATAAAGTAAAACTGCTGAGCTTCCGCGCCATCGTTGATCGTCAAAACGAGTGCAACGGCGACAAAAGCCAGCCAGGCGAGAACTGCCGCATTACGCAGTGCCAGATAATCTTCGGCGGCGTACTTACCGTAGTGGCCTGCTTTGACCAGCTCCGATTGAAGCTTGTCGCGACTTTCGTTGGCGATAGGAATCATGTAAGCGAAAAGCTTGGTGAAAACACCCAACGACTTACCGCTCGAGGCTTCCAAGTAATCTTGGGCTCGATTACGCCCCAGCCAAAGCATAAGGCTGCCTACCAGAAACAGCAAAATGCTAATTCCGAGAAAGGCTCCGACAACTTCCAAGCTAAAAGGCATATGAGAACTCTTGATTAATAACGGCTACGTAACATACGGCTGACGATTAGCAAGCCAACGACTTGCGAAATGGCCGCACCAATCAGCACGAGTCGGCCTGTCGGGTCGTTCCATAACGAGCTGCTGTACTCTGGCTGAACGAAGAACAGGTACATAAATAGCAATGGACCCAAGCATGAAATGATGAGGGCCGTGATACGCCCGGCACCGGTCACACTCTTAAGTTGTCGCTGGTAGCTCATCCGATCACGAATTACGCTGGCCAGACGTTCCAAGGTCTTGGGCAGGTTACCACCCGCTTCACGGTGAACGCTTAGTGCCGAGGCGAAAATACGAACGTCCATGGTGGGCACGCGATAGGCAAAGCTTTTCATGGCCGCCGATAGCGAGAGGCCCATCTCTAAATGTTTGGCAATCCGGCGGAATTCTCCCGCGACAGGGTCGTTCACCGATCCGCCAATCATGACCAATGCCTGATCCAAGCTTTCTCCGGCACGAACGGCTCGCGCTAGAAGATCGAGGGCCGTGGGAAACTGGTCTTCAAACTGCTTCATCACGCGTTTGTAAGTGATCGAAAGTATGATGAAGCACACGGCGATTCCGAAAATTCCTGCCACGACGCTATACAGAATGTCTTCCGTGAAGACAAAGACGGCCATGCCTGCGGTGATCCCGATCAAAATGAATAGCATCGCCGCCATGGTGATGCTTGTGTTCATTCCGGTCATATAGATGGCTCGTTCCAGCCACGCGTCAAACCGACCGACGCCGGTTGCGTCGGCTTCTTCAATCCGAGCAGGCAACTTCTTCAAAATCGGAGATGCCATCAAGCGAGATTCACGCGAGACGAACAAATCGCGAACACCCATCAGCAACGCCCCGAGTGCGGCGGCCATTCCACCGAACACGAAGATCGGCAGAGAGTTGGCATTCAGAGCGAGGGCTAGTTGATCCACGGCGGGACTCTCTCTTGGGGTGCGATGGTTTAGGTGGTGGCCTGGAAGATTTGCGTGTCGATGCTAACGCCTGACTCCAGGAACCGATTGACACACTGCGGTTGGTAGCCGGTAACGACGAATCGGCCGGTGGCCTTGCCGTCGGCATCGAGCCCTTGATGCTCGAAGCGGAAGATGTCGTTCAGCTGATACTCGCCCCCTTCGGTGCCGGCGATCTCGGCGATTCGCATCACCTTACGCACACCACCTTTGAGACGCGCCACGTGAACAATGATGCGGATGCCGCTGGCAACGTAGCGGCGAATGACACTGACCGGCAATTCGAAGCCGGCCATCGCCACCATCATTTCTAAGCGGTGCAAAGCATCTGCGGCGTCGTTGGCGTGAATTGTCGTTAGCGAGCCTTCGTGACCCGTGTTCATGGCTTGCAGCATGTCCAGAGCTTCGGCCCCGCGGACTTCGCCCACGAGAATACGATCGGGACGCATACGCAAGCTGTTGCGAACCAGGTCACGCGGGGTGACGGCTCCTTGCCCTTCCGAGTTCGCCGGGCGTGTTTCCATGCCAACCACATGCGAGTGCTGCAGCAGAAGTTCGGCAGAGTCTTCAATGGTGACAATGCGTTCGTCGTGAGGGATCGACTTGCTCAGAGCGTTGAGCATGGTCGTTTTACCGGCACCCGTACCGCCAGAGATCATGAAGCTGACACGACCTTGGACGGCGGCTTCCAGGAAATCGACCATCGGTTGACTGATTGTTTCGTTCTCGAGCAACTTCTCGAGACGAAGATGCTCGACACCAAAACGGCGAATGGAAAGCTTGGGCCCATTCAAGGCCAGCGGGGGAACTACCGCGTTGATACGCGAACCGTCCGGCAGTCGGGCGTCGACCATAGGGCTGACTTCGTCAATCCGGCGACCGACGCGGGCGACGACGCGTTGGATGATCCGAATCAGGTGGGCGTCGTCAGCAAATACGATGTCCGACTTTTCGAGCCGACCCAGGCGTTCCAGGTAAACTTCGTGGGCGTTGTTGACCAAAATATCGCTGATCGTTGGGTCGTCCATCAGCGGTTCGAGTGGCCCCAGGCCGAATACCTCGGCTTGAAGATCTTCCAGCAGTCGCGGGTGGAGGTCTTTGTCGATCTTCGGACGATAGTCGCGAATGACTTCCTTGGCCAGATTCTCGACGTTGGTCCGCATCCGCTCGTCGTCGATTCGTGCGACCAGAGATAGGTCCAGCGACTCGACCAACTGCTCGTGGATGTCCGCCTTGAGACATTGGAAATCGATCTCGCTAAGAGGCGTTTCCGACTTGGGCTGCGAAGAGGTAAATCGAATCATGGCCGGGCCAGTTGGGAAAAAGGAGAACCAGGCCGCGAGCCGTGATTGGCAGGCGGCATCATCGTTGCAGTCGCGGTTACTTGACGGCTTCTGCTTTCACAGGCGGGTCGGCTTTGGCCTGCTTGTTCAGGTTTTGCTTGGCCAGCTTCTCAGGATCGAAGTTCGCTCGGAAGCGTTCGCGAAATTCGACCTGCGAGATCGAATGGCCACGGTAAACTTCAATCCGCTCGCGTGAGACGGGACGATTCAAAAGCTCGTCCATGGTCATCCCGGCGAACTGGGCATTGGCGTGAACATCGTCAGGGTGACGCAGGGCCAAAGCCATGGTGCCGCGGTTTTCGACCACGCGTAATGCGACCGCTTGATCTGGCGTGACCGAAAGCGTGACCGACGTTTGTTGGCGAGACTCACGCTGGCCGCGGATCGTTCGCATCTCGGTAGTGGTGCTGTTGACGGCCAAGACCTTGACGCCTTCAAGCAAGCTGACGGTCATTTCCGGCAGATCTTCCTGGCTGTCTTCTTCGCTTCGGAACAGCACGTCGACCCAGGTGCCTGGCGTGGCGAACATGTCGACTGCTTCGTCGGATGCGACCTTGATGGTCACGGCACGCATACCGGGGTCTAGGCGTTCGACGATGCTTGGGCCCGTTCCTTCTGGGTAGAAGACGTGCGTGTCAAACGACGAACCCTTGGGCAGATCGATCCGCACGGTGCGGCCGATGATGTCCGATGGCCGAGGCATGTACGAAGCCGGCAGACCTTGGTCTCGCATTTGTTGCGCGGTTAACTTGTGGATGATGATGTCACCCATGGTGACTTCTCGACCGGCCGTCAGGTCCATACTTGCTCGCGGAACCGAGTAGGTTTGCGGTGCGTTGGCCACGGCGACTGGTTGAGGTTGATGCATGTTCTTTTGGACAATGTACGCTCCCAGCAGTCCAAACATGACTGCTACGACGCCCAAAAGAAGTGTTCCCGGACTTACCCTCATTGCTCGTCTACTCCGAGTATGTGCGAGTGAATTCGCAGCGATTGTTGAATTAGTTTTCTAGTGTAATTGGCGATCCCGAAGTGGCTACCCATTTCAACGTGAATAATCCCCCCAGCACGAGCCAGGCAGATATCGTTGCGGGGATCGCGTAGGGAATCAGACGCCGATCGGACAAGGATTGTTGCTTTTCCTCATCATTCGCTTGCGCGGAACCGGCGATCAGACTCCATATAAACACGACAGCCAGGCTAATCGCTGCGATCAGCCCGCTGCCGATAAAAATTATCAGGATGGCTTTCCAGCCCACCCAGGCTCCGAGTGCCCCCATGAATTTGACATCGCCGCCAGCTCCGCCGCCAATGGCGAACAGAACGAACAGAATGCCAAAGCCCACGCCAAAACCGGCCAGCGAAAACAGCAGTCCGCCGATCGCGCCTTGTTCGGTAAATGCACCAACCACGGTATGGAAAACCAAACCGAGACCGAACGCACTGACCGTCAACCAGTTGGGCAATTTGCGGGTCTTCATGTCCCACGCAGCACCGGTGGCGGTGTACGCAGCGACAAACAACAAAATGATAAGTTGTGGGATCATGATGGTGGGGTGCTCGAAAAACAACATTCGGACGTTTCACACGCCTTAAGTCAGGCTGTGTTCGACGCTAAATCTCCGTGATGCTAATCTCTTAAGGGTCCAACACAGGCTGACCTAAGGAATGGCGGTAGATTCCAAAGGTCAAAAAATGGTGCGAGTGCAGGCGACCAGACTAGCTTTTAGATCCAGTCTGGTTCGCCCTTAACTCGCTTGTTGTCGTTTCAGGCGTACACAGAGTGACACGCGAAAACAACCAATTCACTCAAAGCAGATGGCTTAGTTGCCAGTTGCTACGCTGCCGACTGGAGCAGTCGAATTTTCGTTGACTGGACCGCCAGTGTGCTCGATGCAATTGTCATCGGAGTCGGCAGTGTCTTCGACACCGTCGCAGAAGTCGGTCATGTCGGTATAGTCAGATCCAGCAACTGCGGCCGAGTGACCAATGATGCTGTAGTAGCTATACGACTGATTCACGTCTTGCAGAGCACCAGCGACGTCGGATAGTTCGCTCGTAACAGCGTCACGAACGGAGCTCAGGCCAACGATCAAACCGAGGACAGCGATCGTTGCAATCAGAATCAATTCAGCGGAGACAACGAAACCAGCTTCGTCGTTCCACAAACGCTTAATGAGGCTCATTAGCTCATTCTCCTAAAGATAAAAAACACACGAAAAAGTTACTTCCCGCTCGTGACGTGTCCTAGGCCGACCGCCTCGGCCTAATGCTGCCCCTGGGCAGGAAGGTTCACTCCAAACAATCAAAGTGATTTGGTTAAGGAAGCGTTCCCGAAGGCATGGGAACGCCCGCTTCTTGTGGATTATTGGGATCTACCGGAATAAACATGATTCCAGCAGGGGCACCATCGGATGGATCGTTGGCATCCGATGCAGCCGGATCCATTAACGTTGGTGCCGGATCGATATATTCCGCAAAGCACTGGATCGGCCCATCATCGGTGAAGTCACCATTGAGGTTCGTATCGATGTCGATCGAGTAGGAATAGGATTGATCGAGGTTGTCGAGTGCTACTGCGGCATCGCCGAACTCTTGAACGATTTGATTACGGAGGCTGACACCTCCCACGATCACCCCTATGGCTAGGAGGGTGATCAGCAGCACCATCGCCATAACGGCCGTGTTCCCGCGCCGCTTAGTGGTGCGAAATGATTTGGGTAGACGTAAGTCCATTACGGACCTCCTTCGTTAGTAGGAGCAACGAAGGTGATTTCCGCAGGGGCATCGCCAGCCACATCTGGAACGTCCCCTTCATCGGGCAGGTCTTCGTAGCTGAAGTTGTTGAAGGTGGCCTGGGTGTTGACGAACTGTAAGTTGGTGGTCACCGTCACCACGCCGTTGTTCTCGTTGATCTGGGGGCCTGGATTCATCCCGCCTGCGTTGTTGTCTCCAACGAATACGCTATAGGATTGATTCAACTGCCCTACGGCTGCCGCCGAGTCGCCTAGCTCTTGCGTCACCGCATCGCGGAAAGTCGCCAAGCCAACAATCAGGCCTAGCACCGCGAGTGTCGCGATGAGGATCAATTCCATCGAGTTCACGAACCCGCGTTCGTCGTTCCATAATTTCTTCAGCGTAGTCAACATGGCATGCTACCTATATCTATGAGGAACTCCGGCGTTATCCATCCGCGCCGGTTGGTGGATTCTGTAAGGGAGTTAACTGGTGCGGGAACTTGCCCCGCCACAAACACAATGCGCGTCCCACGTGCGTGAGAAATGTGTAATTTTTGACCACCGAAGCGGCTTCCATTTGTTCGATTTCGACGACCAGCCACTGGGCACCACGGACGATCACTTCGCGAGGTGGAAGGACTTCCCGGGGAGCGATGGCCCACCACTCGAGCGCGTGACCAGTTGCCAAAATGCGACGCATCGTGGGACCGCCTGCTTCCGCCTCTTGGGCAGGGCGAGTGGCGTCTTCCCAGTTCTCGTCCCAGTACCCTTCGGCCGCTTGGCTTTTGATCAGGCGAGACGTCGCTTCGCTTAAGTGGGCCAACACCCTCTGGCGGGTTTCCACTTCGCGGAACAACTGGGCCTGATCGTCAAACTGCAGCAGCATGGCCAGGGCATACAGCCGATGGTTGCCGTAGCAAACGCCATCGACCCAGTCTTGCCGCATTAGCCTCTCGGCGAGCAAGTCGAACGTGATCAACTCGCCATCTTGCGAAAGCCACTGCGTGGGCCCGGTGGAATAAGACGCGGCGGCAACCGTCGTCCACTCGTATTCCTTTTGATTGAGCCGGAAGTCGAGCATGGCCGCGACCAGTAGTTGCTTGACGACCAACGGCGAAACTTGATCTTTCAGAATGATGGGGTGATCGAGCGGAATGCCGATCTCGGCTAATGTTCCTAATGTGTGGTCGACGTGGCTGGCCGATGCCTCGCCTTCTTGCGTGCGGAAGCCTGGGCCAAATTCACCCCTGAGCAGTAGTGGTGCGGCGTCGTCACCCCAGAACGCTGCATAGGCGTTTTGGTCGGTCAGCATGGCGACCATCTCGGCACCGCTAAGGCAACTGGGGTCTTCAAACGAGGCCGCTTGCCCCCAGCAACGCAGTGCGTGGTCGACGTGGTTGATCTTGGGACGCTCGTGACGCAATTGCGGACGAAGCTTGGTCATCACGAAGGTAAGCTGCGCGTCGGTGATGACGTGCGGCCAGTTGTAGTTCAGCGTGACCGAGCGAGGTTCGTTGCGTAGTGAAGGGACAGGATCGACGCTACTGGGCAAGGCATAGACAGCCGCGACCGCGATCCCACCGATTAAAAGTACCTGGGAAAGGACAAACACCATGCCTGCGTGGCCAAAGCCGCGGCGCGTCGCTGGTTGGTTCCGCATCATTGGCCTCTCCTTCGCATGATGAGGGAGAGGTTATCCTCGAACGCGACCTGCCAGTTTTCGTCGCTATCGCGAACGGTTTCCAGCAGTGCGGACTGATTCTTTTTGTCGATCACCAAGGCATGGATGTCGTAACGATCGGCGATTGAATCCCAAATCGTTTCGCCTCGGTTGAGCTTGTTGTAGTCGTACTTGGCCTGTTGCGGCAGATGAATCATCGATGTCGTGGCGAAGACGTCGGCCTGTCCACCTTGTTGGCTTTGCAGCAGATCACCCCAGGCTGCCGGTGCGAAGACGATGCCATCGATTGGGTTCTCGCGCAGGTACCGCGTGGCCGCGACCGGCGTGGTGCTGTCGAACAATTGCCCGATCGTCCTTGGCTGACCACCTAAGACTGCTTGACTGAGGGGCGAAATGGCGAAAGCGATCCAGCAGAGCAGCACGGCCCCAAGCGAATAAGCGAAACGCAGCATCGGAGGCTTGGCTTCGGCTTCATCATTGGTAACCGGCGGAACCAGAGCGGGATCAGCGGCAATGCCCAGGGCCGTTTGTATCCGGGGAACGAGCACTAAGACTGCCAGCGGAGCGAACCAAACGAGATGGGACGCATACGAAAGACAGACTAGGCCCAACGCAGAAACGGTAAGGACTTCGACGATTGGTAGTCGTCCTTGATGCTTGCGCAGGATGACCCCTAGCAGAACCATCGCCACCAACCAGCAAAGCCCGGCGATGCTGGTGACTTCGAGTGGCATATCACGCAGCGACCAGGCCTGGAAGGCTTCCGTCCAAAGGCCAATTTCCAGCGGCGTCAGCAATGTTGCGAGCAGGGAAAGCTCGAGCGTTATGGCTGCGACTTGGAAATTTCGATCCTGGAAGAGCTTTTTCCAGTGGTTGTTATTTTCGATTAGCGTGGTCGCCGAGTTGCCCAACCATGCCAAAGCCAGGAAGCTGACCCCGACGAAAACGGAGGCATCAAGATTGGCCCACAGTAAGACGATGGCAAGTGTGCCGCCGCTTTGGAGGAGCGTGATGTTTTTGCTGCCACGTAGGGTGAGGACAATCATTCCGATCCAGAGTGGAAGGACCAGAAGCAACGATCCGCCAAGGCCTAACGAGCTCCAGGCAAACAAAGCAAACCACAAAATGCCTAGCCCCGTGAGGAGCGAATTTCGCGTTGCCTGCCATAAGGGAATGCTTACAAGCAGTATGGCGAGGGTGGCAAGTAGCGTGGTTGCCCAGGAAACAGCCTCGAGCGATTGCCGGGCCACGACCGCCCAAAAAATGCTCGCAAGCCAAGAGGTCTCGCGATAGTCCATTCCTTGCGAGAGAGACTGCGTGACGTCGGTCGTCGGCAGTTGCCCTTGCGCGAGAATGGCTTCTCCCCGGGTCGCGAATAGCCACGTGGTATGGGAGGTCAGCGGCGTGAAACTGAGCAGTACAAACAGAACGCAGACCAACCCCACGACCGAAAGGTGTCGCCAGGTGAGCACGAACCGATCACTGAGCAGGGATTCCAGCTCGTATCGATTGGTATTCAGGGTTGATTCTTGGTACGTGGACAAAGTGCCAACAGACATTTACGCGTGCTGCTTGGCATCCATGCGGAAAAGGATTCGCGAATCCGTGCGAATCACAATGGTCTTTCAAACGTGTCTAAGGATCTCGAAAGGCCGATGCGCGATGCACCAGGTAGCGGCCTGTGATGTCGAAATTCATGTTGCTTAATATTTTGGGAATCGGCGTATCGCCTATAGCAACCGTGACCTGGACGATGACCTGATTGGGGTCGTCGAGATCTTGGTTCGGGTCGACAATTCCATTGGGCTGGATTGGATCTGGCAGGCTCAAGTCGCCTAGCTCTGTCGAGACAATCGAGCCCCCGATGACGTCATATTCCCACACGTCGGCACGAATACCGGGCATGGAGAGGTCCAAACCGTGTACGGCTAGGACCTGATCTACGACTTCCTCGGCGATAATGGTCGTGGTTTGTGTTCCGGTCTTCTTGGCGACTTCGCGTGCCGCTTCTTCGGCTGCGTGTTGCACGGTTTGTCGAACCGTAACGGTTGGTCCAAGAACGAAGAAGGAGAAAGTTGCAATCAGCAACACCGGAAAGAGCAGCAAGACTTCGAGCACCTGAATGCCGCGTCGCGCTCTTCGCACTCCGGAATAGGAATAAGATTGCACCAGTACGCTCCCCCGAAACGTCTGTTAGTATTTTTCCGCAAGATCTCTCGGCGAGAGATCTTCTACGGAGTGAGACTGGCTATGGCTTCTGCTAATTCCAGCAGTTCGTTCAAGAGAGACCCGCGAACGGTAGCCAAACCAGCGATAACACCAATGCCGACGATCGTGAGTAAGAGCAGGTATTCCACGAATACGCTGCCTCGACAATCACCCGCCAGCTGTCGAATTTGCTTGTTAAACCAAGTCATGGTTAATCCTCTGCCCATGAAGATGTGCTGCCTGCCCTAGGTCATAAAATGATCACAGGCTTTAAGAAAAGCCAGTAAATTCCCAGGAACTTTTCCACTTGGGCTGACTAGTTCATATAGTCAATTCAAGTGGAACACGTTTCAGTTTAAAAGCACGAAACCTTGTTTCAACTAGCTAACCTTGGTATTTTGAAAAAAATACATCGAAACCAGCGAATTCGTTGAGTGGGGTGTTTAGGGGGAATTCTGGTTTGCTTGCCGAAGAGCCGCATTCTGTTTGGCAAAGCGGTTGCTGGTGATTATAGGTAGAGCTATCGTCACGTATTTGGGGGGAGTTGGTATATCCATGGTGCAGTTTCGCAAATCGAAACGCCGCGCGGCCAGCCTGCTGGAGATCATCATCGGTTTGCCGATCGTTCTCGTATTGCTGCTTGCCGTTGTTCAATTCGGCTTGCTTCAGAGCAATCAGCAAACGCTCAAGATGGCCAGTCGCGCCGGCGCAATGGTTGCCGCAGAGTTGGTCATTGATGGAACAGAGAACAATCCTCATGAAGCGATTGTTGATGCGATCGACGAAGTTCTGCGGCATGGCGGGATTCTAGCTTTTGACGAATCGATTGAAACGGTCGGGCGCGTGCAGCTGAATTATTCTGTATACGACCCGAGCACTATGACCGTGCTTAAAAGCGAACTCTTCTTCACGGAACGATGCGATCCCCCAGCGACGATTTATCCGAACTATCACTATGTCCAAGTGACTATTTGTATTCCGACAACGCGTCTGGCACCCAATGCCATGGCTTGTTTTGGCGTCGATTACTCCGGACGTGACGTCATGATGACGAGTTTATTTCGTCATGAGCTGTCTCGGGTCAACTTCGTTCCTTCAAACCCGTAAGATCCTCGATGCATTGGATAGGTAGATCGATCGTGCTCTTTGCATTGCTGGTCATCGCTGCGGCGATTCTCTGGCCCGATGCATGGCGTTCAGGCAGTGGCAATGCCGCGAACACGCCCACGGCACAAGGAGAACCGACCGCGCAGACGCTTCCGGAACTCACAGCCGATCCCCAAGCACTGACTGCCGACGACAACCCTCACGTCTCGGAGATGCAAAATCCGCTCACTCGGGCTCTCGATGGCATGCTGGCCTCGCATGGCGAGGTGTTCAAAGACTCAGAAAACGGACTGCGAGATCAAATTGAAGACGCGGATCGACGCTTGTCCGGTGTCAAATCCGAGATTCGCAGTGCAATGAAAAACGCCAATCGCCAGATCCGCATTCCCGGTCAGAACTCGCCGTTGGTGATGCTGGTGGTGTTGGAAGGGGTAACTAAGGATGAACTTGGTTTCTACGGCGAGCCCGGCAAGACTCCACTGCTTGAAGCTTTGGCCGAGCAAGGAACGGTCTTCGAGTCATGCTACGCAGGCCCTACGGTTGATATCGCAAGGTTCATGCTGGAGACCGGCTCAGGCTTCAGCAAAGGAAAAGCACGAGATAATCGAATAGCTGAGATGATGTGGAACTCTGGCTATCGAACGATTCTTGTGGATGGTGCGAATTGGATGTCAGCTCACGATCGTCGCCAATACGATGAAGATGTTTTGGCGGTAGTCGACGAGAAGACAGGCCTCCCCACGAAATTGCGCTTCAATGGCGCCGAAGCAAAGATCGTTTCCAACTTAAATGAAGATGCCGACGACAACGTTTCCACGACAGAACTTCTCGTGGGTCAGTCTCGCGAGTTGCTGCAGAATCGTCCTACGAAACGTCCCGTCTACGTCGAGTTTCATTTCTCGGTCACATCGCACGATCAGGAAATACGTACGCAGCAGATCGCCGAAATCGATCAGTCGATCGGGCGGCTGTTCCATGCGATGCATGTCGCGCGAAGCGGGCGATCGATGGTTATGGTGGTTGCTGGTCTGCCTGGTGCGGACCAGCCGCAAAAAAAGGGAGTGCTCAGCGAGAGCAATCTCCAGGTTCCGCTTATGATCTATCGATCCACCAAAAATAATGTTGCCAAAATCGAAGAGCCATGTGGCCTGCTAGATGTGCTTCCGACTCTGGCCGGTGTGATCACCAGTAGCCGAGTTCCCCCGCACAACGGAATGTCGCTTCTACCGTGGATGGATGGTAAACCGACGTCGAGTCGCCGCTTTCGCTGGACTAACCCTAGCGATGAAGACCAGTTCGCGATTAGGCAAGGGCCGTGGAAGGCCATTTTTGGTTCTTCCCAGCAACTCTTCTTTCTGCCAGACGATCCACGAGAATTAAACAACGTGGCCGCTCAGCATCCTCAGGTGCTTCAAGGGTTGTCCGGTAGTGGTCCGAATCGAACCAAGATGAACTTCTAGAGCACCCTCTCCATGACGCAACTCCATCGACGATTCGACTTCCTGAGCAAGCGTGCCCGGCGTGGCGTTTCGCTGCTGTGGATCATTATTGCCTTTCCGGCCTTGGTGCTCTTTTTGGTATTTGCCGTCGAGATCGGTAACATTTGGCTTGCCCGGGTTGAACTAGAGCAAAGCCTGGAAGCGAATGCTTTAGCAGCGGTGAAGCAATGGGCTGAATCAGGCGGTGGGGATACGCTAGATGCCCGTGAAGTAGGTAATGCGTTCTCGATCGCTAATCCGGTGCGTCGGCAAGACGTCGACCTGACCGATATGACGCTTAATACTGCGTTCAGCAACGGCCCCGATCGTCTCAATTATGACAACAGCGGCATGTCGCCAAATCCAAATCAGAATTTGGTCTGTTCGGATATATCTGACTACAACAGCTATTTGCAGCCAGGCGTGATGGTGTTCGGGGCGATCGTTCAAACGGAAGATATGGGAAACCCCGCAGAGAGTGTTATTTTTAATGCGGATGTTGAGCCAAGTTGCTTTGGCGGCGGTGCAGACTCGCCGTTGATCGTGATGGATGTGACGGCACAAGGGAACCTTGGTGCTGGAAATTCAGATGGAAACGAATGGGGTGTGTCACTCACGACGAGCTCCGATCAAGACATCAATAGTTCATTTCGGATCTATCGAATTGAGATTGACGTCAGTCCTGATAATTTCGAGTTTGAATTTCTGCCAAGCAGTACAGACATCGGTAAAATTACGGATAATATTTCAGAGATAATTGACGGACAGCAGGATAACTTCTTCGTAGGCGGCCATTTAAACCCCAATACAGATGTTGTGTTCTCCGGTGCTGACGGGGGGACCGTTTTAACGATTGACTTCCTGCAAGACGGACTCGCTCCCGGAGATCGCTTTCGTTTTGCCGCTCGTGTCCTTGATGGTAATTCGGTAGTCGGCGGTGATGATATTGGTAGGACGATACCGACGCCTGGCCAAAATGGCACGATCGTTCGTATTTACGCCTCCAACGATGGCGATGACTTAGGGCTAATTCTAGATAGTTATTACACGGACTTCGACGAACCTAGCAATTCCTGTGTAGGCAATCCACCTGCCACGCAAGACGACTTAGGGAATGACCACTACATTGTTCATCCATCTGGTATTCAAGATCTGCCATGCCCGGCCGCAAGTGGAAACAACAACAACGGTCAGTCTTATATCGCGGAAAGCATAGGACCCGGCGGAGCACTATTCGCCGTGCGTGCTCAAGCGACCATCGGTGTTCAGAGCGTCGTTCAGTCCATTTGCGGATTTAATCTCGGGCCCTGGGGTGTTAGCGCGAAGGCCACCGCCTACTACGATTGCGAGACGAATGACCCAAAACTGATTCGCGTCGACGTGTTTCAGTGCGATCCTCCCATGAATTAAGATAGGGTCAATCAATCGATCATTTTATCGCACGGGGATTCATGAAGCCTACGCCCGCAATCACACTGGTTCTTCTCCTCGCAATCACCAGTGTTGGTTGTCAGCAGCAAGAGTCGATCGCATCGAGTCCCGATTCCAAGCAGCAAGAGGTTGCTTCTAGCTCCATCGCAGTATCGTATCCGGTTGCCACCTATTCTTTCTCAGACGCCCAGATCGACTCGCGTATCTCTGAGGACCTCAATTTCCTGGCCTCCGATGAACAAGAGGGACGAGGGCCCTATTCTCAGGGGCTGCAAGCATCCGCGGAATACATCGCCGAGCAGTTTTCCAGTGCAGGTCTTAATACCAAACTGATTCAAGGCGAACCTTTCCAAGTCTTTGCCAGTCGTGAGCGTGTTGATTTAGGAGAGGGAAATCGTCTCGCCTTTGAACGAGCAGATGGAAGATCGCAAACCGTAATTGGCGATGATTACCGACCGCTATCTCCGAGTATCAGTGGGGCGTTCGATTTACCGTTGGCGTTTGCTGGTTATGGAATCAGTTCCCCGCGTGATGCCTACGACGACTATGCCCAGCTCGACGCGACCGGCAAAGCGGTGATCGTGCTTCGGCACGAGCCCGATCAGGCCGGCCGCACGCAAAAGTTTGCAGGTTCCGGCAATTCCAAGTTCGCCTATCTCTCGACGAAAGTGGTCAACGCAATCGAGCACGGCGCTTCTGCGGTAATCTTGGTTACCGATGAGGCGGCTATTCAAAAGGAAAAGAGTGGCGGAGACAAACTTCTTTCGTTCCAAATTCGCATGCCGAAGGATTTTCAACCGAAGATTCCAGTCATCCATATGAAGCGTTCGGTTGTCGATGCCTTGCTCAAGGAAGCTGGCAAGCCGTCGCTTTCCGAGTGGGAAACGAGCGTCGATGAAAACTTGAAACCGAACTCATTCGGCCTGGGCGAAGTGCGTGTGGCGGGTGAAGTAGAGATTGAATCATCTGAACGAACCCAACAGAACGTCCTCGGCGTGCTGCCGGGCAAAGGGGAATTGGCTTCTGAAGTGGTTGTTGTCGGGGCTCACTACGACCATCTCGGCTATGGTGGCTCGGGGTCTCTGGCGCCCTGGACGCGGGAAATTCATAACGGGGCCGACGACAATGCTTCCGGAACAGTGGCTTTATTGGAAACGGCCCGACAGTGCGCTGCCTGGGAAGGAGCCGACCTGCGGACGATATTGTTCATTGCTTTCGGGGCGGAAGAGCAAGGGCTCATCGGCAGCGAGTACTACGTCCGCCATCCGCTTTTCGCACTGGAAAACACAGTGGCCATGCTCAACTACGATATGGTTGGTCGCTTGCGAAAAGATCTCTTGACGGTCTATGGACACAACACGGCTGAAGAGTTTGAAGCGTGGATCGACCAGGCGGCCGCCAAGCATGCGATCAACATCAAAAAAGTACCTGGCGGATATGGTCCGAGCGATCATGCTTCATTTTACGGTCGCGGGATTCCCGTGATGCATGACTTCACCGGTTTCCATTCGCAGTATCACCGACCCAGCGATGACATCGAGCATATCAACGTGCCCGGCATCCGAAAAATTGTCGGCATGAACGTCGAGATCTTGCAGCACTTGGTGAAGGATCAGATCGTTCCGATCAAGAACGCCGAGGGTTCTGTTCTCGATCTTTACTTCGGTGGAATCGGATCCGGTGGCCAGCAGCCTGCTAAGGAGAATAAAGAAGGTGGAAAACGCGCTCTAGGTGTTCAAGTCGGAGACCCGCAGCCTGGTGGTATTCCGATCATTAAAGTTACCCAGGGGAGTGTCGCCGAAAAGGCAGGACTTCGCAGTGGAGATATCCTTGCCGGTTGGGGGGCAACGAATATCACCTCAATTGATGAATTAAAGACAGCCGTTCGCGGTACAACGCTCGATAAAAAGATTCCGGTGCGAATTTTGCGCGGCATGATTGAGTTAGAATTGGAAGTCGAGTTCCCCAAGTAAGCTCCTCCGCTTGAGCCTGCCAGGCAGAGCGATTAGGCTGATTTCTCTAGCCTTGCCTCCTTTCTGCTATCCCTCCTTACAAAGTGAATCTCACGATGATGCGATTACTTTTCGCGTTGATGATCTCTGGCTGTTTGTTTACCTCGAATTCATCGGCTCAGGACGAGCAATACTCGCCTGGCCCCGACGCCGAGCGAAAGGAAGGGGTTCCCCAAGGCACGGTCACAAAACATGTTTGGGATCAAAGCGAAATTTACCCAGGTACCGTGCGCGACTATTGGGTCTATGTCCCCAAACAATATGAAAAAGGGAAGCCAGCTTGCTTAATGGTGTTCCAAGATGGGGCCGGTTTCGTCAACGAGAAAGGGCACACGCGGGTACCGGTTGTCTTTGATAATCTGATTCACGCGGGAGAAATGCCGGTCACCATCGGTGTCTTCATCCAGCCAGGCGTCGTGCCGCCTGCGAAGCCTGGCCAGGGGCCTCGCAAGAACCGGAGCTTCGAATACGACACTCTCAGCGATCAGTATGTACGTTTCCTGCTCGAGGAAATTCTGGCGGATGTCGGCGGCCAGTACGAAATCTCGGATAACCCCAAGCACCGAGCCATTTGCGGAAACAGTTCCGGCGGTATCTGTGCGTTCACTGCGGCTTGGGAACGGCCTGATTCGTTCGGTAAAGTCGTTAGCCACATCGGCAGCTTCACCAACATCCGTGGTGGGCACGTCTATCCGGCCGTCATTCGCAAAACCGAAATCAAGCCGATCAAGGTCTTCTTGCAAGACGGTAGTAACGACCTCGATAACTTGCATGGAAACTGGCCCCTTGCCAATCAGCAAATGGCCGCCGCACTTAAATTTGTGGGATATGACTACAAGTTCGTTTACGGCGAAGGAAAGCACAGTGCGCGACACGGGGGAGCCATCTTCCCCGATACCATGCGGTGGGTGTGGAGCGACGTGGTGTCTCAGAACTAGCTGCCTGCGTTAATTTCCCGCCGAACGTAACGGAGATATAGACCATGCGTATCCTACTTTCAGTGACGCTGCTATTCGCTTTTGCACAATGGACAGCGGCCCAAGATATGCCTCTTTCTGATGTGTTGATCCCAGGCCAAGACTGGGAATTGGTCGCCGACGGCTACCGTTTTACGGAAGGCCCTGCGGTCGACGCAAATGGGGATGTCTATTTCGTCGATGTGCCGAATCAACTGGTCCTGAAGATCGACCACGCAACCAAGCAGGTCAGCACCTTCGCTCAAGGGCAGGGGGCCACAAGCGGCTTGATGTTTGGCTCAGATGGACGTCTGTACGGAAGCCAGAATCGTGATCGCAAAATTGTTGCATTCAACACCGCCGGAAAGATGGAGGTGATTGCCGATGATCTGGGAGCCAACGACCTGGTTGTCGCTAGTAATGGAAACATTTACTGCACCGACCCCAAGGGGCATCAGATTTGGCTCGTGCGACCTACCGGCGAAAAGAAAGTGGTGGCAACGGATATAACGACTCCCAACGGAATCATCTTGTGGCCGCAGGAGGGAACGTTGGTCGTGTCCGACTCGGCAGGGCAAAACCTGATTGCCTACCGAGTGGAAAAAGATGGTTCGCTTCGCTATGGTGCACCGGTCTATACCTGCCGGGTGAAAGAGAAAGACGCGTCCAGTCGAGCCGACGGAATGGCCGTCGATTCGGCCGGTCGTCTTTACGTGGCCACAGAGGTTGGGCTCCAGATGTTCGATTCGACCGCACGTATCAGCGGGGTGATGCACAAGCCAACCGATCAGTTTCTTTCCAATGTTGCCTTCGCCGGCCCTGAACTCGATTGGCTCTACGTGACGTGCGGCAATGGGATTTATCGACGTCCCACGCAAGCGACAGGAGTGCGATATGGTAAAGTGAAAGCAAATTAGCTTTTACGGATCCCAATCGAATTTAATTATCCATGAATCCATCGACCCCCAGCGAACCGCAGGAAGCGGGCCAGCCGCAGACAATGATGTCGCCGCGGTGGATCGAATTTGGGCTCATTGTCCTCTTCTTCTTTTTGCTAGTGGGGCCCCTGACACCGGAAGTCAACGAACCGCATTATCTTTCCAAGGCTCGTCACTACTGGAATCCTGCGTGGTGCCCTAGCGACCATTTTCTGAACTCCGGAGACGCGCACGGCGTCTTCTATTGGAGCTTCGGGTGGATCACGACGCTGGTGTCGTTTCCGGCGGCTGCCTGGATCGGACGAATTATCTGTTGGGGAGCGATCGCTTACAGTTGGCAACGCATGATCGCCAAAATTGATCCTCGCCCTTGGGTTGGCTTTTATGCCGTCGTTGCCGGAGCGATTGGCATCATTTATCTGCACATGGCCGGCGAATGGCTGGTAGGTGGGGTCGAAGCAAAATGCTTTGCGTATGCGTTTGCCTTCTGGGCACTGGGTGATGCCCTGTCGGATCGCTGGAATCGGGCCTGGATTTTTCTGGGTGTCGCCAGTGCGTTTCACGTATTGGTGGGGGGCTGGATGGTGGTTTGCCTGATGTTTAGTTGGTTGGTTTGTCCGAAGCAGCGTCCCCGTCTCGTTTCCATTTTGCCAGGGCTATTGATCGGTGGGAGCATTTCGCTGGTCGGCGTTTTGCCGCTGTTGCTGTTGAATGGGGAAGCCAGTCCGGTCGAAAGTTCCTGGGCCAGCTATTACTACGTTTACGAGCGATTGGCCCATCACCTCGTGGTGCACACATTTTCCTGGCAGTTCCAGGTGCGTTTTGCCTTGGCGGCAATTGTCTGGGCGATCACGGCCTGGCTGCTTCGTAGCGACGACAAACTTCGGATCTTGAACGGTGTCGTCGCCGGAAGCGTCGTGCTCGTTCTCATTGGGATTGCCATCGATCAGATTTTCATTGTTGTGCTGCAGGACTGGTTGACCGGAACGAAACTATTGCGGCTTTATTGGTACCGCGTTGCCGATGTGATGGTGCCATTAGGCTTGGCAATTAACGCGGTCGTTTTATGCCGCCAGTACCGCCTCAACGCTCCTCGTCTCACCGGCGTGTGCATCACCGGACTCGTGGTTCTAGTTTTCTTAGCAATGGCATTCCGGATCGGCGACCGATGGACGGCGATGGCGAGTCCGGCGGATCTTAGTAGTCTGGTGACAAACCCTAAGGACTGGGAAGAGACCTGTTACTGGATTCGAGACCATACGCCTGAGGACGCCATATTTCTTACGCCCCGTTTGCAATCAACGTTCAAGTGGTATGCACAGCGTGCTGAAGTGGTAACGACCAAGGATGTCCCGCAAGACGATTTGAAGCTTCTTCAGTGGCGCGAGCGTCGTGGCGATACCCATTGGCGCAGTTTTCATAATCGAGAAACGCTTAGCCTGGCCGGTCTGACCGAGGACGATCTCCGCGAGTTGGCTGAGAAGTATGGAATCCGTTTTGTGGTTGTCGATCGGGCCCTGGCTCGGAAAGATAAGATATCCATTTCCTGGGGCTTTCCCCGCGTCTATCCCGTCAGCACCGAACAAGATTCCAGTTACGAAGTTTATGAGATTACCGACCGGAAAAAATAGAAAGCAGCCGTGGCTTCTGAAACTTCAACAGACCCTCGGTGCGTCCGAGATGGTCTTTCCGGAACTGCGGCACTCAGCGCCTAACCTCTCGTATGGTCGCCATAAGGCACCCGCTTACCCCCGCGCTCGACACGCCGCGAACCTCATTCTGCTTTATCCCAGCGAGCAAGGGGACTGGACAATCCCCCTCATGATTCGCGCGGAAACGGAAGGTATTCACGCCGGCGAGATCGCCCTGCCTGGGGGAAGGTGCGAGCCGGAAGAATCAGCCCAACAAACGGCCCTACGCGAATTCCACGAGGAGACCGGACATCAGGTTGCCGTAAAATCGGTGCTTGGCGAATTGCCCCCCACCAATGTTTGGGCAAGCAATCACCAGGTGCGAACCTTTGTCGCACTTGAGGACTCTTTGCCCGTATGGAGCCCCGATCCGTGTGAAGTTGCGGGGCTCATCTTCTTACCGCTCGCGCACTTGATGGATCCCAGGAAATTCGGCATGCACCAGGTTATCCGCCGCCGCGTCCAATTCTCTGCCTTGCACTTGAATGTCGATGGACATCGTGTGTGGGGGGCGACGCTGCGTATGTTGGTCGAATTGGGGGAAGCCCTCACTTCGGCCAAATAAGTGCTTGCTGAAATGCCTGTCTTTGGTTGGAATGGGTATTCCAGGTTCTTAGAATTCATCTCGCCCACTGGTTGGGGCCTCCCTATGTTCGCAGGCGGGTGGTCCTTTATACTAACCGGTCGGTTCTCTTTTTTGACACAAACAATGGACTGAATGCCATGACGGTACGTGTGGGGATTCTCGGGGCCACCGGTTACACGGCTCTGGAATTACTGAAAATCTTGGTTCGCCATCCCGAGGTGGAAATCACCGCGCTGACGACTCGCCAGGAAGATCGTCCGCACATAAGTGCCATTCACCCGCAGTTTCATAAAGTGCTCGATCTACGGCTGGAAAACTGGGGCCCGCAAGAGGTTGCCCAGCACTGCAACTGCGTCTTCGGTTGTTTGCCGCACGCCGCGTCCGCCTCGGTCATTCCTGAATTTTTGGAAGCCGGGCTGAAGGTGGTCGACTTGAGCGCGGACTATCGTCTCAACGATCCGGCAGTTTACACGCAGTGGTACGGCGGCGATCATCCCGATGCCGAGCGCATGAAGACCACTGTTTACGGTTTGCCGGAACTCTTTCGCAAGGGGATCGCTGAAGCGCAACTGGTTGCGAATCCTGGCTGTTATCCGACGGGCGTAACGCTTGCTTTGGCGCCACTGCTGAAGAATGGTTTCATCCGGGCCGACGGCATCATCGCCGATTGCAAAAGCGGGGCAAGCGGAGCAGGGCGGACACCCAAGATGGCAACGCTTTACCCCGAGTGCAACGAAAGCTTCACGGCCTATGGTGTCGGTACGCATCGCCACATGCCAGAGATCGAACAAAACCTGACGGTCTACGCCGGCAAGCCAGCCAGCGTGATCTTTACACCCCACCTGGTTCCCATGGACCGCGGAATCTTGAGCACGTGTTACGCCTTGCCGGATAACGATGCATCGGAAAAGGAATTGCTTTCGCTGCTGGAAGAGACCTACGCCAACGAACCGTTTGTCCGCGTGCGTAGTGATTTGCCGGCAACCAAGCATGTCTCAGGAACAAACTTCTGCGATATCACGGTCCGCCGCGTGAAGGATCGCGTGCTGACGATTTCGGCCATCGACAACCTGGTCAAAGGTGCGTCTGGTGCGGCCGTTCAGAATTTCAACTTGATGTATGGTTTCGCGGAAACGACCGCACTGCTTTGATTGCAAGATGAAGGAAGACTAAGGATGACTTCGCCCATTCCCGCTGGATTTCGACTCGGTGGCTTTCACTGCGGACTCAAGCGAAATCCCAATAAAGAAGACCTGTCGCTCATTGTCTGTGATGAAGACACCGTCGCGGCTGGCGTATACACGACCAACCTTGTCGTAGCCGCCCCTGTCGTATGGGACAAAGCACGTACCCCTTCCGACAAAATCCGGGCAGTCATCACCAACTCAGGCAATGCCAATGCATGCACTGGCGAGCAAGGAGTTAAAGACAACGCTGAGATGGCTGGCTTGGTTGCCAAACAGTTCGGTGCCTCTGCCGATCAGGTTCTCACGATGTCGACCGGAATCATTGGGCATCACCTGCCGATGGAAAAAATTCGAGTCGGGCTCGATGAAGTGTTCCAGCGACTAGGAACCGACGAAAGCCACTTCGACGCGGCCGCTCGGGGGATCATGACCACCGACAAAGGTAAGAAAGTGGCTTCACGCGATTGTGAAGTCAACGGAAAGCCTGTCAAATTGATCGGCATGTGCAAAGGGGCCGGGATGATCGCTCCGAACATGGCCACAATGTTGTCAGTGGTTCTTACCGATGCGCAGTTAAGTCCACAGCAGGCCAAAGAAGTTCTGGCCGAGGTGACTAACAGTACGTTCAACTGCATTACCGTCGATGGCCACCGCAGCACGAACGACACGCTTTTACTGCTGGCCAGCGGCAAAGCCGAAACGGGCGAAATCTCTGGAGCGGCGCTCGAAAATTTCAAAGCTGAGCTTCAACAGCTATGTGAAGACTTGGCCAAGCAGATTCCTGCCGACGGTGAAGGTTCGACCCATTTGATCGAGATCAACATCGAAGGGTGCGCAAATCGAGACGACGCCTTTCGAATCGCCAAGACTGTTGCCGACAGTGCGCTGGTCAAGACTGCCATTACCGGTGGCGATCCGAACTGGGGACGTATCGTATCTGCCGCAGGTTATTCCGGCGTACAGTTCGACCCTCTGGGAATGGAACTTCGAGTCAACGGACATCTGCTCTACCAAAAAGGCACGCCGGTTAAGTTCGACGAGAAAACGGTCAGTCAAGCGATCAAGGACAAGTTCGAGACCGATGTCACCCTTCGATTTACCGAAGGAGACACCAAGGTTCGCTACTGGTCCAGCGACCTCACTGTCGAATACGTGAAGTTCAATTCGGAATACCGGACCTAGGACGTTTGCTACGGCTATAGGCTTCTTGCTCACGGACAAGAAATGGATAAATGATTTGCCACTGGCATCTTGCCAGTGCGAATCTGGGTTGCGTTCACCTTATTGAATCCCAATCCTAAACACGGGCCGGCCAGCGGCACACGAATTACTTCTCTTTTTGTACGTGTTCAGTCGTGTGCTTCGTGGTTGAACACTTTTCTCTCGGTGTGCTCTGGGGCAATCTTCTTCTCGCTGCTAGCAGAAATACGTCTTTGCGCAAAATGCGGCGCTCGCTACACTCTCGCCACGGCAGGAATTAGAGCCGAACAAAGTTGCTGCATATCGCCCCACGCAGCTTTCAATTTCCATCATGCATCGCCACGTCTATGTACCGCTATGTCCCTGAGGTATTCATCTGCAATGACCAAGGAATCTCGCAATCGTAAGCTGACTGCTGTCTTGGTAGTCAACGAAGAGACGGATCTAATCCGCGAGACGCTAAATAGTGTGCGTCAGATTGTGGATGAGATCGTGCTGTTGAATACTGGTAACACGAACGCAATCTCGTCCCTTGCCAGTGAGTTTCAGGCCCGCGTTGTGGCCCATGCCTGGCAGGATTCGTTCGGCGAGGCACGCAATGCCGCGCTAGCGCATGTGACTGGCGAATGGATCCTGTGGCTCGATCCAGGCGAAACGATCGCTGCGGAAGATGCGGCTAGTCTTCGCCAGTTCGTCAACAGCCAAGTCGACATTATGACGGCCTACGTGCTGCTGGTCCGCGCGCCGCAAGCTCCCGGAGCCATCGGCAGCGAACAGATCGGCCAGGTTCGTCTGCACCCCAATCATCCTGGCATTCGTTATGAAGGGCGTGTGCGAGAAAACGTGATTCAATCGCTCGCCGAATGTGGCATGTCGATCGAAGCCGTTCCATTTCTCGTGCAGCGCAATGGGATCGAGAGCGATTCCAACTGGAAGATCAAACGTGCCAGTCGCGACGCCAAACTGGTCGAACGCGAAATCAAAGAAACGGGCCCCAGTGCCCGCCTGATGATTTGCATGGGCGAAGCCGTGCAGACACTAAACGATCAGGCCAACGCGCTGATGTTCTACGAACAGGCTTGCCGTTTGTCGGAGCATGGATCGGCCGAGATGCTCGAGGCTTTCTACGGCATTCTCACGGCGCTTGATAGTCGACCTGATGGCCTTGATACACAAATTCAAACCTGCATGACGGCATTAGAGATCTTTCCACTCGATGCCCAACTGCTCTGTGCGATTGGTGGCTACCTGCAATCGAAAGGACACCTCGATTTGGCGAGACGTTCTTTTGAAACCGCCTACAAGCATGGCCAAATCAATCTGGAAACCTGGCATATCGACGACATCGACGAGATCGCCGCGTCATGCCTGGCGATTACGACACACGCTGTTGGTCGGGAAGAAGAAGCAGAGCGGATCCTGATGGAAGCTCTTGTGGATTGTCCCCGATCGGTTCGACTACGTCGCCAGGTGATCGAGACCCACGTCAAGCACGGCCGACGCCAGGAAGCGATCGTCGAACTCGATAAGTTGCCGTCCGACTATCCCAAAATTGAATCGCTGCGAAGTGCTGTTCGGGGAGCGTCGTTGGCATCGAAAGAAAATTGGGTTGCCGCTCGTCCTTATCTCGAAGCCGCCTATCGACAGGGATCTCGTGAGCCATTGTGCCTGCGATGGTATGCAACAACGTTGGCCGCACTTGGCGAGCTAGAAATGTCGCGGGAGGTCTTAACAACCTGGAAGGAACGCGACTCTCACAATTCAGAACCTGACGAGTTGCTGAGAACTCTACTGGGTGGACCGACCGTCCGTTTGTCGACATCCAGCAAAGCTGGCTAGTACACGTCTATTCAGCGATTAGTACATAAAAAAGCCTCGCAGACTATGCGAGGCTTTTTGTTTATTTTCGGTTGTGGCCCCGAAGACCTATGAACGACCGACACGGTTGAGCACGGTCGAAAGCGTTTCCCGTAGAACCGTTCCGCTACGCCGTAGGGCCTGGATTTCTTTGGGCCAGAGGTCGAGTTGGAAGGTCGATTCCACGCCGTTCTTACCGACGACGGTGGGCACGCTCAACGCCACGTCGCGAATGTCATAGCAACCGTTTTGAATGCTGGAGATCGGCAAGATCTGATGGCTATCCAATGCGATCGCATCGATGACGTCGCGAATGGCAATGCCAACTGCGAAGCCAGCGCCACCCTTCTTCTTGATCACTTCTGCCCCAGAGCCCTTGGTGCGAGTGAACAGTTCGTTCGCGGCGTTGGGATTCCAGCCAGGGAACTTCTCAAGTGGCAGACCATTGACCGAAGCAGACGACCAGATCGGTACCATGCTGTCGCCATGTTCCCCGAGGATCAACGCTTTGACCTGCGTAGGTGGCAGCTTGCAGAACTCAGCGATCAGGGCCCGAAAGCGGATCGTGTCGAGTTGCGTGCCCAGGCCAATCACTCGGTTGGTTGGTAGGTCGAGCCGGGTGGAAGCGAGGTAGGTCAGAATGTCGACTGGGTTGGAAACGACAAAGACAGTCGCATCCTTCTTATAGCCGACTTTTTTGATCGAATCGAGGATCGTCAAGAACAAGTCGACATTGCGATTGATCAGGTCCAGGCGGCTCTCATCTGGCTTGCGGCGTAGGCCGGCCGTGATGCAGATGACGTCTGAATCGGGAATGTGTTCGTAACTGCCGCTGGAAATGATCTGGTCTGCGGTGCTAGGTCCGCCGTGAAGCAGGTCGAGTGCCTGACCGCCGGCCAAGTCGGCATTGACGTCGAGCAAGGCGATCTCGCGGACAATGCCGCTGCACTGCAGGGCAAATCCAGCACATGAGCCTACCAGGCCACCGCCACCAATGATGCTAACTTTCATGGTTACTCTCTTCTCGAACAATGGGGTGGATTAACGTTGCTTCGACAGCTCGGCCACCACACGTTGGGTGATCATCTGAATCAGGGCTTCTTGATCTGACGAGCCAGACGAGGCTGCAGCAGCAGGCTTATTCGCGTTGGGGCCCATCGGTTCCGGGGCACCAAACGCACGTCGCTGGACGTGGGAGTCTTCCCAACTGTCGCGGAAAATATCATTCGCGCAGATGTCGCAATCTTTGTACTGTTCGGTGTTGCGAGGATCTTTCCAGCCCCACTTGTCCTTCAGGTCGAGAAGTTCACGCGACTTCTTCTCGTTCAGGAATTCAACATGACCAAGTTGCTTGGCCAGGATCAGCATGCGGCAGTAGGCGTCTAGAATTTCTGTCCACCAGTAAGCACGCTCGACGTTCTCACCGAAGCTGACGGTACCGTGATTGGCCAGCAGGATAACGTTGGTACGATCGACGAAAGGAATGATCGTATCAGCGAACGATTGACCGCCAGGCGTTTCGTACTGGGTGATCGGCACGTCCCCCAGGAAGACTTCGACTTCCGGCAACACGCACTGTGGAATGGGTTCGCGGGCAATTGCAAACGCGGTCGCGTGTGGCGGGTGGCAATGCACGACGCTCTTGATGTCTTTTCGCTGCTTATAGATTTCAAGATGCAGCAAGGCTTCACTCGATCGCGGCTTGCTACCGGCGATCTGCTTGCCGGTCATGTCGATCGTCGAGATATCTTCTGGCTTCAGAAAACCTTTGCAGTGCATCGTCGGCGTGCAAAGGACTTCGTTGTCGCTGACGCGAACAGTGATGTTGCCATCGTTAGCGGCGGCGAAGCCTTTGTTATAGATCCGCCGACCGATATCGCACATGTCTTGTTTGATCTTGTGAACGTTCGTCATGCCGATTCGTATCTCGCAATCAAGGGGTACGTTTGGTGATTTCGTTAATGTATTCTGCGATCTTGTCCGCTCTCCATTGGGAAGGAAGAGGGGACAGGATTTATTGGTTCGGTCGATAACGAATATCAACCGTATCTAAAATGGCTGCGTTGTACGCATCCACTGGCTTCATGTCGGGGTAAAACGGTTGGGCCGCTTCGCCCCCTTCACTTAGCGCGATGTAATTGTCTTGGCCGGCACCCAATTCGTCGTAAACGACAAGCAGGTCATCCAGCGGCGTTGCCTCGTTCTCGATATCGCTGAGCATCATGGGTACGGCCAGCTTTAGCACCGCACCCTGAAATTCAGGGACCGAGCGGCTGAGCGTGACTTTTCCGATGATTTTGGCGATACGCATGGTGTTCTCGTTACTTGATCCAATTCGGCCCAGCGGTTCCGCGAAGGTTCCACAAGGTTGCCAGGAGTCGCGGGACATCCGAGTCCTGCCATTGACCGGGATTGCAAACCACCAGGTTCGCTCCCAGGCTCTTTACGGCTGCTTGCCAGTTGTGGCTTCCGCAGGCAACCATCGCTCGGACGCCGTTGGTGCGATTGGCAGCCGCCACAGCGAGTTCCGGTTGTTCCGACAGAAGCACTACCATCTGGTCGCTCTTGGCCGTGGCGATCGCTCGCTCAACGGCCTGACTCAGGTTGCCAACTTGGTCGGTACGTGCGGTCGACTGCCAGGCACCGGAAATGGACAGCTTGGCGGCGTTGACCACGGCCGGAGTCTGTTGCTTTTGTCCACAATCGGTTTGGTCGATTCGGCGAAGCTCGACTCCGCGTTGTTTCAGTTCATCTTTCACTGCCGGAGTGACAACCGCTTTGGTGGGCACGCACAGCACAGTGATCGATTCGTTCAGTGTGTTCTTCAGCGTTTCGACGGTGACCAATTTCACGTCGAGACGAAGTTCGCCGACCGATTCCGTCGCCGCTTGAGGCGATGACGCACCGTCCCGCATGAGTCGCTCAACGACCATCCGGACGATTCGTTCGATATCTTGGCTACTAAAGTTGGACTGCACGTTTACTCGTCAACTATTCCGACTACCGTCCAACGGACTGGTGTTCGGGGGTAATTCAAAAGTTCGGAAGTCGATTTTCCATCGCTGGTGATCATCACCATCTCGCCGGGACCTGCGTTGACGGCATCCACCGCAATTAGCGGATGGCCATCTGGGGTCGTACCGTCGACTTGCATCGGCTGCACTACCAAAAGTTTCCAGCCCCGCATCGACACGTGTCGTACTGTGCTGGTGGCCGTACCGACCACGCGTGCCGTTTGCATAAAGGACTAACCTTTCGCCGGGTGGCCCAGGATGCACAAATCGTCAATCAGCGAACAGCGTCGTTCCCGCGTGAACGTCAGCGGCGTGGTGACACCTTCGCCGGTTGGGGTTGCGATGGAGAAGGAAATATAACCTTCGCCGCCAACACCCAGTGCCGCAGCACACGGACCATTTTTCACGAACAACGTGGTGTCCATTACCCGACCCATCTTGGTCATATTGCGGACATTGTTGCTGTGGATGAGGGCCGTATGACGGAAGCCATGTTCGTAGTACTTTGCCTTTTCGATCGCTTCGTCGACATCGTGGCAGCGAACAAAAGGAATGAACGGCATCATTTGTTCGACGGGGACGAATGGGTTGTGTTCGTCCGTTTCGCCAAAGACGAGTTCTACGTCTTGCGAAATGTTCTTGCCGGCCGCACGAGCGAGAACAGCGGCGTCCTGGCCGATGAATTCCTTGGCGGCCACTTGTTTCTTTTTGCCGGGATCGCCGTATTCGGTGATCGCGACCGAGGTCAGTCGATCGATCTCGCTGCCGTTCAAGCGAGCGGCCCCGGCTCGCTCCATGGCTCGCATCATGTCGTCGAAAACCGAGTTCACGACGAACACTTCTTTCTCGCTGATGCAAAGCAAGTTGTTGTCGTAGGCTCCACCCTGAATGATGCAGCGGGCTGCACGATCCAGATCGGCCGTTTCATCGACAACCACAGGTGGGTTACCGGGACCAGCAACCACAGCCTTCTTGCCGCTATTGAGCGCGGCACGGGCGACGGCGGGGCCACCGGTCACGCAGATCATGGCCACGTCACGATGATGGAAGATCAGGTCGGCCGACTCGAGAGTTGGTTCGGCAATCACACAAATCAAATTGTCGATGCCAAGGTCTTCGGAGATGGCTTTGTTGAATCGACGTACACCTTCGACGGCCACCTTCTTACCGCTTGGGTGTGGATTGACAACTAGCGTATTGCCGCCGGCGATCATGTTAACGGCGTTACCAGTAATCGTCGGAAGCGAGTGGGTTACCGGAGTGATACACCCAATTACACCAAAGGGGGCGTGCTCAATCACGGCCAGGCCATGATCGCCACTGAAGACCTCGCTGCGGAGGAACTCGACACCGGGCGTTTTGCGGCCCAGCAGTTCCAGCTTTTCGATCTTATGGGCGAGACGACCAATCTTCGTCTCGTTCATTTCCATCGTTCCCAATTCAACCTTTTGATCGATTGAGATACGTCGGATGTGATCGATGATTCGCTTGCGATCTTCAATCGTGCGTTCCGAGAGCTTTTCGAAAGCCTCGCGAGCGGCTCGCACGGCCTCGTCGGCACAGTCGAAGATCCCGTAACGACCGTTGAACCCAGAGGTTGCCGGTGGAGCGTTGCCCACTTCGGCCAGTACTTGGGCCACGACGTTGCGAATGATGGATTCGTCAAATTGCATGATGTCTATATCCTCGCGTCAGCGCGTGAATGTTACGGCAGGCTAACTCTCCGAGTCTTGCTCGGACGGTTTTTCTGGGGATGGCGTTGGCTCAGGTTTCGGCACCGACTTTGGTTTCGGCTTCGGTTTCGGGGCCGGAGTGGGCTGGGCCTTGGCTGGCGGTTGATCCGTGTCTTCTGCCCGGTCGAAAACACAGGTGCTTTCGATGTGGGCGCGATCAACGATGCCGATCACGACACAGTCAATCGGAAGGGATTTCGTTTCCGGAGTCAGTCGGGCACTTGAACCTTGGGTAATCAGCACGAAGTCGCCCACGCCGCTACCAAGCATATCGACGGCAACAAACGTTCGGCCGGTGGTCACCAACGACTGTCGATCTTTCGCTTCTAGCCGATACGGCTCGACCACAAGCAGCTTGTGACCGACCATCGTGTCGACTTTCTGCGTGGAAATAACCGATCCGGTTACTTTGGCGATAAACATTTTAGGTCGACTCCAGCAACTGCCGGGTTTGACGAGCAACGATGATTTCCTCGTTGGTCGGAATCACCCACAGCTGCGTTTTGCTGTTTGCCGAATGGAACGAAGACTCTCCTTTGACGGAATCGTTCTGTGCTTCGTCCAATTCGATTCCCAACTCTTGCAAGTTGGCACATACGTCCTTGCGTAACTGCTTACCGTTCTCTCCGATGCCTCCGGTAAAGACGATCGCGTCGGCTCCTCCCAGTTCGACCAGCATGCCACCGAGGTATCGGCGAACTTCACTGGTAAACATGTCTAAAGCCAACTGCGCGTCCGCATTGCCGTTGGCGGCGGATTCTTCCAGGTCTCGCATGTCGCCGCTGAGGCCGCTACTGAGGCCAAGTAGTCCACCTTGGTTCCCGATATGCACGAGAACTTCGGTCAGGCTCTTGCCAGTACGCTGCATCAGAAGCGGCAGGGCGTAGGGATCGAAATCCCCAACCCGGTTGTTTTGCGGCAGTCCGGTTTGCGGGCTCATGCCCATGGTTGCCGCAACACTTTGGCGATCTTTGATCGCACACAAGCTGCTGCTTCCACCAAGGTGGCAAGAGATGACTCGCAAATCGTCACGCCCTAATAGTTCCGCGCTTCGCGTCGCGATGTACCGATGGCTCGCTCCGTGGAAGCCCCACTTCTTGATCTGGAACTCGTCCGACCAAGCTTTGGGAATTCCGTAGTAGCGATTCCGGTCGGGAATCGTTTGATGGAAGCCCGTCTCAAAGGCGGCAACTAGCGGAATCTCCGGAAGTTGCTCGGAAAGTAATCGCATGGCGGCGATATAAGGCGGGTTGTGGGCCGGGGCGACTTCGTTCATTTCTGCCATGGCAGAAAGGACGTCGTCGTTGACCCTTTGCACGCCCGATACACGTCCACCGTGGACCGCTTTAAAGCCGATCGCCGATACTTCGGCGGCGTCCTTTAGGCACCCGTGCTCTGCGTCGGTCAGTTGGGAAAGGCATTTGCGAACCGCCACGGCATGATCAGGCATGTGATCCGTGACTTCTTCTTTCCAATCGCCAATCTGAACGCTGCAAGAACTTTCTGGAGATCCAATTCGATCGATCCCGCCACGGGCCAACTGGGTTTCGTTGTTCATATCGAACAAGCGATACTTGAAGCTGGTCGAGCCGAGATTTGCTACCAGGACCTTCATAGTCTGGGACTCCTTTCGCTGGGGATGCACCGCGGACTAGCGGCTTACGTTAAGTCGGTTTAGCTGAAGTAAACGTCAGCCAGACCTTCGGCAGGGCGGGGCAGGATGTGGCTGCCAGCCAGTTCGCCGACTTGCGAAGCGGCGTTGGCACCAGCTTCGACAGCAGCACGAACGCTACCGACGTCGCCACTGACAACTGTGGTAACCAAACCACCGCCAATGTTGACGCGCTTCACGATCTTTACGTTGGCGGCTTTCGCCATGGCGTCGGTCGCTTCGACCAGCCCGACCAAACCTTTGGTTTCAATCAAACCAATTGCGTTTTGCATGGAAAGTTTCCTTTGCAGATAAATTGTTTGTGGGAAGGGGGACTACTCGGAGCTGTAAACCTGCTTGACCGGTGGCGGCAGGACGATTCCGATGTCTTCGTGCGGTCGTGGAATGACCTGAACGCTGACAACTTCGCCCAGACGGCCAGCTGCTGCTGCACCTGCATCGGTGGCGGCTTTCACAGCGGCGACATCGCCGGTGATGAAAGCGGAAACCAAACCGCTGCCAACTTTGTCCCAACCAACGAACGTCACGTTGGCTGCCTTCAACATCGCGTCGGTGGCTTCCACCAAGGTCACAAAGCCCTTGGTTTCAATCATGCCCAACGCTTCCATTACTTTCGCCATGGGGTTTTATCTCCCGAACAAAAAAGGAAACCGTTACTTCTTGTCGCACCTGAAAGTCAGATGCGATGTCTTCAAAAAAACAGGGGTCATAAAAACGCTCTCGCTGGCCTCGGGAGAGGACTCACAGTGGCAAATCAGTGAGGCCAACGAAAGCGTAGTTAGTTCTAGTGATTCGACTTGCAGCCGCAGGGCTCTTTCTTTAAAAGCTCGATCTCGGTAGCTGCTTCCAGGTTGCACGCGTTGCCTTCATCGGTGTCGATGTGGACTTCCAGTTTGCTGACGTCGTCGGCTCGGACGAGCAAGTCTTCAAACGTGGTCGTGCAACTTAGCGAGGTGATTCGGAGGTTCATGCGATCGCCATTTTTCACACCGTAAAATTCGGCGTCGCGGTTGTTTATGTGCACATGGCGTTCGGCGCGGATCACGCCTTGGTCAAGTTGAACGGCACCCTTGGGGCCCACCAGCACGCAACCAGGCGTTCCGTCGATCTTACCGGACGCACGTACAGGAGCGTCGATGCCCAGGGAGATCGCGTCGGTGAATGCCAGCTCAACCTGGCTGTAATCCCGCGTCGGACCCAACACGCGAACCTTCTCTAACATCCGGCGACGTGGGCCGACGACCATGACGGTTTCTTCGGCCGCGAAGAAGCCGTCTTGGTAGAGGTCCTTCATCGGAGTTAGCACATGACCCGGACCAAACAGCGTTTCGACGTGGGCGTCGGTCAGGTGAATGTGACGAGCCGAAATACTGACCACCAGCTTTGGGGTCGCCGGAGGAGCAGGGGCCGCTACTGGGGCGCCATTTTGCGAAAGGACAACCTGACGAACGATCCGTTCGATGGTGGCATGATCGAGATTCAGCGAGGAACTCATTCGTATCAAACCCTAGTTGGGGTTAGCTTGCTTTATGGGAAACGGGGCGATCAATGATCGCCATCTCGGCAGGGGCAACAATCAAATCGACTCCGGCGTCCTGGACTTGCTTTTGCCAGGCTTCCGAAATTTCGTGATCTACCACGAGCTTGTCGACTTCGGAAAGCTCGCACATTTGAGCGAGGCTTTGACGGCCAAACTTGGTGCTGTCGGCAACAATGATCACTTCGCCGCCAGCTTTCATCATGGCCCGCTCGGTTTCAACGAGCAGGAGGTTGCTGTTGTACAGTCCTTGCTGGGTTATCCCTGCGACACTGAGCACGGCACGCCGAGCACTTAGTCGCGAGATCATTTCGTCGGCATAAGGGCCCAAAGAAACACCGGTCGCGTTATGAACGTAGCCCCCAAGCAGGATTAACTCGGTCGTTGTGCTGGCCATGAACAAGTTGGCCACCGGCAGCGAGTTGGTCACAATTTGCAGGGTTCGCCCGACGAGCATCTGGGCTAGTTCATACGTGGTGCTTCCGCCGTCGAGGATGACCGTGTCGCCTTCTTCGATCAGCAGAGCCGCAGCCTTCGCGATCTGCCGCTTCTTGCTCCACTGCATTTCGTGGCGAAGCTCAAAGTGAGGCAGATTGGGAGAAGGCCCCGAGTAAAACACACCCCCGTGCGTCCTGCGGGCCGACCCAGCTTCCTCCAACATTTCCACGTCACGGCGGACTGTCGATTCAGAGACATCCAATTCCTGAGCAAGTTCCGGCAGCGAGGCAAAGCCTCGAGACCGAACCAAGTCGAGAAGTCGCGTTCGTCGGACGTCCGCTTGCATGGGTGGGGGGAGATGGGGTC
>NZ_JABRWO010000023.1 GCF_013618625.1 Bremerella alba
ACCCTATGGCAATCAAGAATGGACCCAAGCCGAGGCCCAGCGTTCCGGCTTGAGTTACACCCTCCGCCCCCGCGGGCGGCCGCGTAAGAGTAGTTAGAGAAAAGACCCCCGTCCCCTTTTCTCTCTCTCGAGACTTTTGGACTGGACTAGAACTATGCCACAGACCGACATTTTTGTGACCGATCACGACTTGTATCAATTGGTACAGTTTCTTCTTGATCAGAATTGCAGAATTGTTCCCGACCTGAATTACAAAGAGCCATCCCCACTATTGATTGATAGCATGAGGGAATTTGAGAACACTCGAACCATTCAGGAAGAGAAATTGTTTTTTGTATTGAACAAGTCATGGCAAAAGTCACCTCTGGATTTCGGTCAATACGAAAAGGAGGGACACACCATTTATTACATCAAGCAAAAAAATGGTGGACCGACACTCGACATTTATGCACCGCTTCCAATCGTCCACAAGGATAACGTTGTTCTTCCTCACGGCTTTATTGCTTATCACGGTCAGTTTTGGAATCCCGTCGTAGAGGCAAATGAAACCGCTCCAGATCCCCTTAAGTCAGCTTATTTGAATGCCAGGAAGTTTCTGCGAAGAAATGCAATGACACGAAAGGCCAATAAACGCACATATGTAATTGCTGCAAACGCAAGGAAGAAACTCGAAGAAGGCTATGCTCTAGGGGCACCTTTTGAATCAGAGTAGGCTCCTACTTGCACAATCCGATCGAGCAAGCTGCGAGCGTCCTCCGGCTGCGGAAAAGCCACAATGTTGTCATCTGTTCGGCTGAGTGGCGCTGCCCAATCTTTCATTATGTTCAACCTCTGACCGAGAGCCACTGCCGCCCTCGGCAGTGTGAAGTGGCGAATCGGCTGGCTGTGGTAGTCGGTTAGGGCAATCGGTGTGATGGATCGCGGGGTGGACGGCAGCGGCTATTTTCTCGGAGATCACCTTAGTGGTCGAGAAACCAAGAATTCTGGCACCTTTGCTAAACCTGCCGTTTTAGCGAATCTCTTTTGCCGGGTTTTGTGGGACTTCGGCGATGGCTTCTTTGGGCTCAGCTGTTTCCTCGGTCTTCTTTTCGGTTTCGGCCGAGATCGATTCGGCTTGGGCGACGCGAAGCTGAACTTCGGTGGCATAGCGTGTCTCAGGCCGACCGCATTGAAGTTCGGGGCGAATTAGGAATTGCCCGGCTTCTTTCGTTTCGATCGTTACCGTCAAACGAATGCTCTGGCCTGCTTCAATGGTCAGCGGATCGAACATTGCCTGGCCTGGGGCGATGCGACCGGTGTGCCCCTCGACCTTGATCGGCTCGATCCCTTCCGACATGTTGACCACGGCTTGAACCAAGTCGGTAGGCTTATCGCTGAGGTTGGTCACCTCGATCCCATATTGGACTGGCTTGCCTTGGATGACAGGCACCGAAGGGGTGAAGATTTCCATTTTCAACGCGTCGACTGGCTGACGCATCTCTTCCGCAGTGACCAACGTGTCGATTTCCTGTTTGACCGGTTCTGCGGCTGCGATGTCCTCTGCAGGGGGCGCTTCAACAGCCGTCCAGGTAACGTCGACCGACTTGCTGGCGAGGGATCGCAAGAGCTTCCAGTCGTCGGCCGTTACCAGTAACGAGTTGGTGGCAGGGACCTTGTTGTCTGTATCAACGACGACCGAAATGTCGCCCAGCGAGAGTAACGTCACGTCGTCGATTTTCTCGACGGTGAGATCCGCGTTTTCAGGAACCTTGATGGCATGTTGCCCGATCGCCATGCGTCCGGCGTAGAGGTCGCCCACGGACATGCGAATCGACTTGGATGGCAAGTCGACATGAATCTTGATCGGCCCTTGCAGCACTTTGATCGAGTCGCCAGGGGTTGGGCTGTAGCCCTCTTCCCAGCTGTTGATCGATCGCAGGAAGCTTTCAGGCACGGCATACTTTTGTGAAACTTCTTCTAGCTTCATGCCTGGCAGAAAGGTCATCGCTGGTTTCGCCAAGTGCTTGTTGGGGGCAAAGATGACCGTCTTTGCGAGTTGGTCCCCTTTGGCAAGAACTTGTTCTCGTTGCTCGTCGGTGAGATCTTCTCGGTACGCCAGGCGTTCGATTTGCGTGAGCGCCGTGGCCCAGGTAAATGCGGCTTCCGACTTTTCAATTTCGGACCATGCATCTTCGAAGGACAGCACCTTGGGCAAAATGTCTGCCGTCGCCGGGGTTTCTTCCTCGGGTGCGGACTCTGTTTCCGTTTCTGTTTTCGCGTCTGCCGAGAAGTGGCTCTTGGGTTTCGTCGTCGGTCCGTTGGTAGAAACGGGGATGACCGGAACGGACCCTTGTCGATCTTCGTGGACCGGATTGGCTACGAACTCGTCGGTCGGGGTCGCTTGCTCAGCAGTCAGAATGGTTGGCACTTGCTGCACGCTCACCTGGCTTCGATTCTCGGCGAGCTCGGTGAATGCTTCCTTGGAAAAGAGCGGCGCTTCGCCGGCGCCATTCGCTTCTGCCGAAGGCGATGAGGCCAATTGATTGCGGTAGATCACGTACCCGTTGTACGCAACACAGACTAAGAGTCCCACGATCAAAAGATTACGAAGTACGGACACGGCATCCTCGGCTGGAGCGAGTTTTATCGAAATAATTGCGCAAGTTAGGAGTGCTGTATCAAATCTGAGGAAATCGTTCCAGGCCAATTGGGGGAGAAAATGCCAGCAATATCGCACGAGTCTGCTCGTCTGCGAGAAAATCCATGGCGGTAATTGGGATCATCTTCTAGTATTAAGTAACTCACCAAATTTGTTCCTTCCTCACCGACCGGCAAGCATGCATCGACCTGCCCCCACCGCCGACTGGTCTTCGCCAATCCTTTCTGAGGGGCAGGCTGCGCAAGCGGATCAGCCCAATCGCGAAGCTTCCGTTGGGTGGCTTCGTTTTGAAACGATCCAAAACTCGGCATCGTTTATGGTCTCGCTGATCGTCCATTTCTCGCTGGTCATGGTGATGGCCATGTACACGATCATTGAGTTGCCCACGCAGCAGATCGAATTGGTGGTGGTCGAACCGGATGTCGAAGACCGCGAGCGTCCCTTAGAGATCGAACTCGACGAGTCTGAAAAGATCGCCAAAGAAATGACGCTCGCGAATCTGACCACGCCTGAGCAGGGCATGGCCGGATTGGTCGAAGCATCGCTCACCGCGCCGCAATTGGAAATGCCTCCGACTGAAATCGCCAACGCACCCTTGGTGGCGCTGCAGGCCGAAGCGCTGCTTACCAAGGATGTGGATTCGCTGATCGAAGACATGCCGATCGGAACGGTCGGTTCGGTTCAAGCGGTCGTCGGAGACTACCAGGAAGCGATGGACCAGATCTCGCAAGAATTAGTCTGGATGCTTTCCAAGGATAATGTCCTGGTCATCTGGCTGTTCGATCAGTCGGAAAGCATGCAGGACGACCAAGCCAAAATTCGGCAGCGAATCCACCGCATTTACGGAGAAGTCGGACTCAGCGAGCATGCCCGAGGAGACGCACTGACGACCGGCGTGGCCAGCTTCGGGCAAGGCTTTCAACTGCATACCAAAGTGCCCACCGCCGATGCTGAAGAAGTCGATCAGGCGATTGCCTCGGTGCCAGTCGATCCTTCCGGCGAAGAGATGTTCAGCTCGGCCGTGGCAGAAGTGCTGACGCTGCACCGTCGTTACGCCAAGATCGCCGATCGTAAGGTGGCGCTGATTGTCGTGACCGACGAAAGTGGTAACACCAAAGACAATGAAGGGCGGCTCGAGAAAGCGATCTCGATTGCTCGGGCAACCGATACGCGGGTATTCATCCTGGGACGGGAAGCGGTCTTTGGTTATCCCTTCGCCCATGTGCGGTGGATGCATCCCGAAGAAGGAACCATCCATTTGCTGCCGGTCGATCGCGGACCCGAGGCCGCCCTGGTGGAGCAACTGCAGACCGATGGCTTTGGTAAGCGCACCGATGCGTTGACCAGTGGCTTCGGGCCCTTCGAACAAGTCCGCATGGCTAAAGAAACCGGCGGCATCTTCTTCATGCTTCCCGGCGAAGAGGCGAACATCAACAACGCGATCGATCGCCGGTATAAACCCAAAACGATGGACATGTATCGGCCGAACCTGAGCTCTCGGATGGAGCAAATGGGGGAAGTCAAAAATGACCCACTCAAGACACTTGTCACCAAGATCATTTACGACCTGAATCCTTATCAGGAAAGTGTCGCCGACGTGATCGAGATCCAGCAGGTCTTCAGCAACGACCTGAAACAATTTCGCCAAGAGGTACGTCAGCAGCAAGCCAAGATGATTACGTATATCACGTACCTGGACCGAGCGATCGAAGCGGCTGAGAAGAACCGCAGCCTAAGAGACGAGTCGACCTCGCTACGTTGGAATGCCAACTACGATCTGCTGTATGGTCAGCTGCTTGCCTATCGGGCTCGAGCATTCGAGTACGGCGCGTACCTGACGAACTTTGCCGAGAACCCACCGACGCCTCCGCAAATGCCTGGGTATATGGAATTTCGTGGTTGGCGATTGGCCACGGCCGACGAGCTATCGGCCCCTGACAAGACCGAAGCCGACATCTCGCTTTCGCGTGACGTGCTGCAGTTTGTCATGCAAGAGCACGAAGCCACGCCGTGGGCGACGCGGGCCAGTTGGGAGATCAAGCGTGGTTTTGGCGTCAAGCTCGAGCCGATCTTCTTCGATACCCGCCGAGTCAATCGTCCTCGACCGGCCGCGCCCGGCGGACCACCTCGCATGCCGGTACAGATTCCGAAGCTCTAGTTCCTGCTTGGCGTGAAAAGCCTTGCCGGGGCTTCGCCTATTCGTCGTCGTTGATCAGGAATCGGGCAGACGACAGTCCGTAGCGTTGTTGATTCACTTCTTCCCGCGACATCCCCGAGTTGGTCAGCTCTTCCTGCTCGCTGGGTAATTCTGTCATCGTCGCATTGGCGGTCGAGTAGTTTGCAGAGTAGCCCATTGACTGTTGGTAGGCTTCGTCAGGCACCGCGATGGGGTCGCTCTTCGCGACTCCCAGCAGACACGCGACGTCGAGCATGGTTCCGGCGATAAAGCGGCCAGGGCCTAAAACAGCGTGATAGAACATGAGCGCTCGATTCCAATCGTCGGAGATATGAAAAGGATCGTCGACCATGCCGCCGAGCCAGCCCATGTTGTCGGTGTTGGCGTGGGGGATGAATAAGAAGGCCATGCCGATATAGATCATCGCGAAGCCTGCGGAGACCAACCCGCTTTGCCAGACCGGCAGGGGCAAAAAGTATAAGGGAACCCCAAACAGCCCGGCCGTCATCAAGGAGGCGGCAATCAGCTTGAAGAAGACCACCCACTTGCTCTGCTGAGCGACGTGCTTGGTGTTGACCTCGATGTTGCCAACCGGCTGAGGGTCGTCTAGTTCGCACCAGTATTCGTAAAGACTCATCGCGACCGGTCTTCCCAAGGAATATTTGCTTAGCTGCAGGACCTTTCTACAAACCTAACCCACAAACGGTGCAGGGGCCGAAATCGGGTTGTTTTTGAGAAGGGGTCTCATTGCTGTCAAAGTTGGGCCTTTTTGGATTTAGATAGGAGGAATTTGATTTCCGGAAGATTACTATGAGGCGGATTGGGCGGAATCAAGCGATTTTGCCGACTTCCTGTTTGACAACCATGTGCTGTGGAGAATGGTGAAATGAACCGTGTTATGCTCGTGCTGATTGGCTTGCTTTCGGTCGCCCTGCTAAGTGGCGTCGCCATGGCGGATAAGGGTAAGGATTCCAAGTTCAGTACCGAAGAGATCATGAAGAAAGCCATGAAGGGTGGTTTGGTCGCTAAGGTTGCCAAGGGGGAAGCAAGCGAAGAAGACCAGAAGCTTGTGGTCGAAATGCTGGAATCGCTGGCCAAGAATCCGCCCCATAAAGGGAGCGAAGAAAGCTGGAAAGAAAAGACCGCCGCATTGTTGGCAGCGGCCCAGGGTGCCGTCGAAGGCAAAAAGGGCGCAGATGCCAAATTGAAGAAAGCGATGAACTGCAAGTCGTGCCACGACGAGCACAAGTAAGCAATAAATAGCAGGTTTACTGAGTTTTCGACAAGGGCCCTGGGCGATGTTCGCCGAGGGCCTTATTTCATTGGTTGCGGATCTTCTAGGTGTGCTGTAGCCTAAACGGATTACGCATACTCCTTTGACACCCGCCATTGACTAAGGATTGAGTTCCCCATGAGTCGTTTTTGGATTCTCGGTATTGTTCTGCTTGCCCTTCCGTTTTGCGTCGGCTGCCCGACAAGCACTCCTACCGATTCGCCTGAAAGTAAGGCCGCGGCGCCAGAGCCAGACGATCCGGAAGCGGTTGCCGCGCTCGAGAAGCTGGGTGGCAAGCTGACCAAAGATGGCAATGGAAACGTCATCCGCGCTGATTTTTCGGCCGTCGTGCCTGAAGACGTCAGCGAGTTTGAACCGATCTCGAAGCTGAAGCAATTGCAGCTGATCAAGTTCTACGGCGCGGAAATCACCGACCAGGTCACGACCTACATGAAAGACCTAACCGAGCTGCGTGACGTTGATTTCACCAACGGTGTGATCACCGATGCAGGCGTCGAGAATCTGACCAACTCGAAGAATCTTTCCGCGTTCGGTCTTCGCCGGACCAACATCTCGAACAAGTCGCTGGAAATCATCGCCAACAACTTCCCTAAAGCCCGTTACCTCGACTTTCGTTACTGCAACGTCGACGACGAAGGGATGAAGTCGGTTGGCCAGATGAAGAACATGGAAGTGTTGCGAACTGAGGGTGCTTTCATCAGCGACGAAGGAATGGCCCACCTGGCCGACCTGACCAAGATGCGTTTCCTGAACCTGCGTGATAAGAAAATCACCGATAAGGGAATCGCCTATCTATCTGGGATGAAGAACCTGGAGACGCTGGAACTGAACGAAGTCGCTTGTTCCAACGAAGGGCTTTCGCACATCCAAGAGTGCGTCAAGCTGAAGAAGCTGCACTTGTTCCGTACCAAGGTCACCGACGACGGAATGCAGTACCTGACCGAGATGAAGGACATGGAAGACTTGAAGTTCCGCCAGTCGCCGGTTCGTGGCGAGCAGATGGAACAGCTCAAAGGGATGACCAAGCTGAAACGCCTGGACGTGAGCGAAACCCCGTTTGTCGACGATGGCGTGGCCGTGGTCGCGACCTTTGAAAACCTGGAACTGCTCAACCTGTGGAACACGTTCATCACCGACGATGGGCTGGCACCGGTTAGTAATCTCAAGAAGCTGAAAGATTTAGACCTACAAAACTGCGCGTTGAGCGATGCCGGCGTGAAGCACCTGGAAGGGATGACCTCGCTGACCAGCTTGTCGTTGAAAGAGAACAGCTCGATCTCCGACGAGTCGATTCCGGTCCTCAACACGCTCACTAACTTGAAGAAGCTGACGCTGAACTTCACGCAGATTTACGATGACGGTGTCGAGCAGCTCAAAAAAGCCAATCCCAAGCTGGAAGTGAGCTTCTAAGCCGCACCGCTTAACCCAAGAGAAGCCTGAGCGATTTTGTCGCCCAGGCTTTTTTAATGCGCTACGTGCCTGCTTTCTTTCGCAGCGTGCGCAGGGCCCGGTGCGCGATCCGCTGGGTGTGTTTCGAGTTGGTCTCTGAAAGCCAGGCAGCGCAGAGGTTCTCGACAAAGTCAGGCCGCGTCTTGCTGGCATCGTTCAGCCAGTTGGCGACCGAATCTTGCACGTACTTGGTTTCGTCTTCGCGGCACATTTCCAGCAGCGGCTGGGCGATTTCCGGACGCTCTTTCAAGTCCGTAATATGCTTGGTCCATACACCACAGGGCCGAGAGAGCTCGATCGCGAAACGCCGCATAAGATAGTTCTTATGCTTAACAAACGGATGCAGCTTTTCGATTTGCGAAACAATGGCATCGGCAGCCGGGACGCGGACGCTCATCCAGGCCGTTTCCCGCAAGCCCATGTTCGCATCGGTGGCAAACACCCTGGCGCGTTTTAGACGCTGGGCAAAGGAAAGCTTGGCGTCTGCTGCATCCATGAAAGCAGCCCAATTGCGAAAAGTATCGCTCGGGTGGGAAGCCAACTGTTGGTAGACACTTTCGCGAGCATCGCTTCCCGCAAGCGTTTCATGAAAGACGCGACCCGTTTGGCCAAGCCTCTGCATGATGCCCACATCGGCCAGCTTTTTAATCGCTGCGGTAATGCTTTTGGCGGACTTGTCATCCAGCGAAAGCTGCGACTTCGCATTGCGAAACAGCTTGGCATGGTCGACGGCTAGAAACTCGACGAGGTTGACCGTTTCGATCTCACCTCGATTCAATGCCGCCAGAACGTTCGACGGAATCTCGCTCCGCCGAACGGCACCTTTGCGTGCTCTTAAGACTTCGAGATCAGCCACGGCTTTGCCTGTTGGGTTAGCTACCGACCGTGGAATCGAAGACGCGAACCGATTCCCAGTTTTCTTTGCTCTCGGCAATGAATTGCAGGTGACGCTCGGCCGTCTGGTAGGCATTCTGAGATTCGAGCGAATCGAAAACCACATGCAGGGCGACTTGAAACGCACGGTCGTTCACCGGACGATCGAGTTCTTCGGTCAGCACACCGGCGGCAAAGAAGACACAGCCAGGGTGCCCGGAAAGGTATTTCTGGCAGGCCTCGACCAACTTCTGCTGGGCTTCGGGCGATTTGTCTTTCAGGGTGAAGTAAACGTTGTGGGCGATTTGCGTCAAGTTTTCCATAGCAGGCAATCGTCTTCTTAAGCGAACAATAAGGGGGTTTGGTGAAGCAGTGCAATGTACCTAGCCTCTTGTCCGATCACAACGCAGGCGCATGAAAAAGGCCGCGGTAAAGACCACGGCCTGGGTTGCTTGCGACAGCGGATGGGGCGGCGGTTAGGCTTCTCCGCGGCGACGCGAGGTGCCGATACCGGCACGTTCGAGCAGAGACTTGCCGAGGATCTCTTCGGCCACGTTCTCTTCCGCCGGAGGTGGGCCGGTTGCGCCCAGTTCGATCGGATCGTAGTGCAGCTCGTACTCGTGCTTGGCGATCGCGATCGTATTGCCGGGATCGACTCGCTTGTCGGTATCGCGAACGCGTTTCCCGCCTACCTTCGTGCCGTTGCGGCTGTTCTGGTCTTCGATGAACCAGTATCCCTGCTTAATGTAAAGCTGGCAGTGATTACTGGAGACATTGGCAAACCGCAGGACGACATCGCAGGTCTCGCGGCGACCAATCAATAAGGTTTTCTTCAGCAGAGGTATCGGGTCTCCCCCGCCAACGGGGAGAAGCTCCCCAAAATTCTGGGACATTCAAGTGCCTCGTTCCGGTAGTGGCTAGATGATAAGTCTAAAATCGATAAGAATGGCCATCTCTCAATTTATCAATTCCTTAACACGAGTCAACATTCATCAACAAGGTTTGATTTGTCTGCGACGGTTGAAAATAGGTGGCACGAGGCAGGGCTTCGTTACTATGCCTACAGTTGGTATCTTCGGCAGCGATTTGGCGAGCGTATTCAGAAGGTAAGCCTCGACGCGAAGTTTACCTGTCCGAATGTCGACGGCACCGTCGCCAAGGGGGGCTGTACGTTCTGCGATAATCGTAGCTTCAGCCCGAGTCGCCGAGAGCCGATCCGCGACATTACCGATCAGTTGGCCAACGGCATGACGCGGCTTAAGCGGCGTTATAAGGTCGACAAGTTCATTGCCTACTTTCAGCCGGCTACCAATACCTATGCCGCTGTCGACAAATTGCGACCGCTTTACGAGCAATCGATCGATCACGAGAAAGTAGTGGGCCTGAGCATCGGGACCCGGCCGGACTGCGTCGAACCTGACGTGATGGACCTGCTGGAAGAGTTCGCCGGGCGAACCTACATGACGGTCGAATATGGCATGCAAACCATACACGATCGTTCGCTCGATTGGATGAATCGGGGACACCACCACGACGCCACGGTCGACGCGATCGAGCGTAGCCGAGGACGCGGTTTCCAGATCTGTTTGCACGTGATTTTAGGCCTGCCGCATGAGTCGCATGCCGACATGATGGCAACCGCTGCGGAAGTCGCTCGGCTGAATATCGACGCCGTGAAGATCCACAATCTGTACTGCGTGAAGAACACCAAGATGGCCGATCAGGTCGCTTCCGGCGAAGTGGTCCTCATGGAACGGCAGGAATACATCAGCACGCTGGTCGATTTCCTGGAACGCATCCCGGCCAATGTGCTGGTCGAGCGAACCATCGGCGATGCTCCGCCTGACTATTTTGTGGGGCCAAGCTGGTGTCTGGATAAGTCGGCCGTGCTACGGGCAATCGACGACGAGCTCGTCAAACGCGATACGTGGCAAGGGAAGTTCTGCGAAGTGGAAACCGCGTAGACCGGAAGAGTTCTTAAGCACGGATGGGATTGAAGAGATTAGTCAGCCCCCATCCCATTCCGCGAGTCATCGCGCATCAAAAAGACCCGAGTGGATCGATAAGCCGGGTTTTGTCCTGCAACGAGTGCAGGGATAGTCATTCCTCTACGGCGTGAATTGCTCCACGTCTCTAGCAGCGTACCCGGCGGTAGGTGACGGGCCGGACGAGCCCGTGCGGCGTTGTTGCCAACGCGTTTTCCGCCTGTTTGCCTTGCTCCGGGTGGGGTTTACCAAGCCAGCTGAGTCACCCCAGCTGCTGGTGCGCTCTTACCGCACCATTTCACCCTTACCGTTCCCCGAAGGGACTTAGGCGGTATATTTTCTGCGGCACTTTCCCTGATCTCACGACCGGTCGACGTTATCGACCACCCTGTCCTGTGGAGCCCGGACTTTCCTCCCGCTGGCGGCAAAAATGTCGTCAGCCGGCGACTATCTGATCCACTTGGGTCAATGTTTAGCATAGGTTAGCGGCCTGAAATTAGCCACGTGGCTGTATGCAGAGTGTTCACATTACGACGCAATTAGCGGGAAAAAGTTCGCCCATCTGCGAAAATTCCCCGCGAAACGCTGCTTTAATTCATTAGAATAGTGATCTCGGACCCTCCTCAAATTCCTCCTTATCTCGGGACAAGTTGCACGATGCGCGCGATCCAACTCTCCTATGGGCTAGCTGGCCTGTTGCTTTCTATCGCTTTTATTTCTTCGGCAGACGCTCAAGACCGGGTGTACGAGCTTCGCACCTACACCACCAACGAAGGCAAGCTTGAGAACCTGCATGCTCGGTTCCGCGATCACACGGTGGGGCTATTCGAGAAACAAGGCATGCAGAACCACGCGTACTGGGTGCCCAACGAGGGCGAAAGTGCCGATAACACGCTGGTTTACATCATTTCTCACGAAAGTACCGACGCGGCCAAGAAGAGTTGGAAGGCTTTCATAGAAGACCCAAAGTGGAAAGAGGTAGCCGCCGAATCAGAAAAGGATGGCAAAATCCTGGCGAAACGCCCCGATTCGGTCTATATGGAAGCAACGGACTTCTCGCCGCAAAATTTTGAGTCGGCCGAACAACCACGGCTGTTCGAGTTGCGTACTTACACCACGGCGGAAGGTCGCTTGCCGGCTTTGCTTCAGCGGTTTCGCGATGGCGAGCTTGCGTTGTTTGAAAAGCAGGGGATGACCAACGTCGCTTATTTCACCCCCGTCGAAATGCCGAATACATTGATTTATGTCGTCGCCCACAAGGATGCCGCCGCCATGAAGAAAGCCTGGGACGGTTTTCGCAATGACCAAGAGTGGCAACAATTATGGGAGAAGTCGACCAAGGATGGAAAGATCGTGATTAAGGTCGATCGCCAGATTTTGCGTCCCGTGGATTACTCGCCTATGAAATAACTCGCAGATACGCCCCCCAGGATGTAGGGAAAGGGGTGTCCAGGATTCTGTTCCTATACAGAATTAAACCAGTAGCGTCTTATCTATGGGATTGTCAGGCTTAGTCTGGCTACCACAAGCGAAGGTTCACGAGCAGATGAAGATTGGATTTCGCTGCCGTCATTGCCATCAAAAGCTGACAATCTCGGCGTCTGCTGCGGGAAGCCACCAAAAGTGTCCCCGTTGCTTGTCAGAAATTGTTGTCCCTTTTCCTCCTTCGCAGCAACCGACCGATCATCCGGGGGCCACGCAGCACCGGGGAGATCCGCTGAGCGAGGCGACATCGACCGAGACGTGGAAATCAACTCCGCAGCGGTCGTTACGTCTTCCTACGCAGCGAGCCGAGCATTTCGAAAAGTGGTCGCCGCTCAAGGTTCCAGCCTTCCCGGAAGATGGCCTGCGAATCCTCAAGGCCTTTGGCCCACCGGTCGAGAAAACCAAGCCCACTTGGACCTACAAACTGGGCGTGGCCATTGTGGCGTTAGTGATGATCACCCTGCCGCTGATCTATTTCACGTTTGTCGGCAGTATCTGTTATGCGACCTATTGGTATTTTACCCAAGCGCAGTATTGGCTGTTCCCGGGAATGGTGGGGCCCCTGCCTTACTTTGTGGGCTCGGCGATCGGCACGATTAGCAGCGTTGTCGTTTTCTTTCTGTTGAAGCCTGTTCTCGCGCGCCCCGCGCATGTGGCCCGCACACGAAGTATCACTTCGCAAAGCGATCCGATGCTTTTCGCGTTTGTGTCTCGGGTGTGCGATGTGGTTGGCTCACCGTTTCCCTCGCGAATCGATGTCACGTACGACGTCAACGCTTCGGCCAGTTTTCGGTCGGGCCTGGGCAGCATCCTTCACGGAAATGACCTGGTCCTGACCATCGGTGTTCCCTTGGTGGGCTCGTTGACAATGCGGCAGTTCGCTGGCGTGCTTGCTCACGAGTTCGGTCACTTCAGTCAGGGGACCGGCATGCGGCTGACCTACGTTATTCGTTCGATCAGCGAATGGTTCGCGCGAGTGGTCTTTCAACGCGACGAGTGGGATAAGTGCCTGGACATGCTGTGCGGTCCTGAATTTTTGCCGTTAACGGTCATCACCTGGCCCGCCCGGTCGTGCGTGTGGCTGTCGCGGCAGTTGTTGCGGATGCTGATGAATGTAGGCCTGTTGGTGGGTGGATTCCTTCTGCGAGAAATGGAATACGACGCCGACCGGTACGAAGCCCGCGTCGCCGGCAGCAACGAGTTTGCCGAAACCAGCTGGCGAATTCAGTTGGCCAGTTACGCCTGGCTGCACGCTCAATCGCAGATTTCCCAATTGGCCGAGCGAGACATTCTGATCGACGACGTGGCCCTGTTGGTGCGGCATCATATCGCCAGCATGTCTGACGCGATCAAAGAGCAAATCCACCGCGACATCAAGTCCGGCAAGAGTGGGCTGTTCGATTCCCACCCCTGCGAAGCGGCTCGCTTTCAAAACGCCCAACGCGAGAACGCTCCTGGTATTTTCACGTTAGAGGATGAAGCGAAAAATCTATTCGCCGACTTCGAATCGATGGCCAAAAGTGTCACGTGGGATCTGTACTGTCAGTATCTTCGCCGCAGCGTGAAACGGAAGACTTTGCAAGACACACAGACCGTGCTGATGCGGTATCGAATCGGCGTGGGTACGGTCCGCCCGTGGAATGAACCCGACTACTATTAGGTTTCTAACTGGCCTACAATCCTGTCAACGTGAGGTGGCTTTGAAGTGCTCCTCTTGATTGTCGACTGAGATCTCTTCCACGAGTCAGGCATGTCCTCCAAAGCACAACCAGTCAAGCTGCCGATCATTGGGTGGCGCGAGTGGGTCCAACTTCCCCAACTCGGGATCGCCAAGGTCAAAGCGAAAATTGACACCGGTGCCAGGTCTTCGTCGCTGCATGCCTACGATCTGAAATACGAAGAACGCGACGGAATACAGTGGGTTCGCTTTAAAGTGCACCCACGTCAACGAAGTTCGGCCGATCAGGTTGTGGCCGAAAGCCCGGTGCTTGAGTTTCGCAAAGTTCGCAGCTCGAACGGACACGTCACCAAAAGGCCGGTCATTCTGACGATGGTCGAACTTCTTGGGGAATTATGCGAAATCGAAATCACCCTGGCCAATCGCGATTCGATGGGCTTTCGCATGCTACTGGGCCGCGAAGCCATCCGAGGACGGTTGCTGGTCGATTCGGGCGCATCCTATTTATCGGGAATTCCGAAGAGGCTCAAAGGGAAGCGAATTGCTAGTCCCACCGTCGCCAATCGCACTTCTCTGAAAACCGAACAAGATGCCACCTAGCATTTCGATTGTCTCACGTCAAAATGTCACTACGATGACGTTAAAGGGGAATCGCTTTCCCGGCGTCATGCTGCTCGTTAGGGCGGCCCCCGTATTTAACTCCTGTCGAGATGGAAGCGCGACGCGATGAAGTTAGGAATTCTTTCCTGCAACCGGTTTTGTTATAGCACTCGCCGCTTGCGTGATTCCGCAGCTGAGCGCGGGCACGACGTTAAGGTCCTCAACACGCTGAAATTTGCGATTGATCTCGAAAAGGGAGAACCGGACCTTTACTTCCGTTCGAAGCAGCTCACCGCGTACGACGCCGTCTTGCCGCGCATCGGCGCCTCGATCACTTACTTCGGCACGGCTGTCGTGCGGCAGTTCGAGCAAATGGATGTCTTCCCGGCGAACAGTTCGTGGGGGATCACCAATTCACGCGATAAACTGCGTAGCCTCCAGATTCTCAGCCGCCACCAAATTGGCATTCCCCAAACGACGTTTGTGCGCGATCGGGCTGATATTCTTCCCGCGATCGAACGTGTCGGTGGGGCTCCGGTGGTGATCAAACTCATTGAAGGAACTCAAGGGGTTGGCGTGATCCTGGCCGACTCCGTGAAGATCGCCGAGGCCATCATCGAAACGCTGCACAGCACGCGGCAGAACGTGTTGGTGCAGAAGTTTGTGAAGGAAAGTCGCGGCCGTGACGTCCGCGCATTCGTCGTGGGCGACCAGGTCGTGGCCGCCATGCGACGGATTGCCCAAGGAACCGAATTCCGCAGCAACGTCCACCGTGGAGGCCTGACTGAAGCGGTCGAGTTGGACGATCGCTACCGTGAAACGGCCGTTCGTGCCTCGCAAATCATGGGGCTTCGCGTCTCCGGCGTCGATATGCTTGAAAGCGACACCGGTCCTCAGGTCATGGAGGTGAACTCTTCGCCTGGGCTGGAAGGGATCGAACGCTGCACCAAGCTCGACATTGCCGGGGCCATCGTCGATTACATCGCCGCCCAGGTCGACTTCCCCGAGATCGATATCCGCCAACGTTTGACCGTCAGCCGCGGCTACGGGGTGACCGAAATCCACATTCCCGAAGGCTCGGAATACTGCGGCAAAACGATCGACGAATCAGGCCTGCCAGACCACGACATCAACGTGCTAACGCTCTACCGCGGCACGTCGGTAATCCCCAACCCGCGTCTCAAGCGAACGTTGGAACCAGGCGATCGGTTGCTTTGCTTCGGCAAACTCGACTCGATGCGAGGACTGATCCCAGAAAAGATCATCAAGCAGCGCCGACCGAAGATCAAGAAGCTGTCGAAGTCAGCGTTGGAAAACGGCTAACTCGACGCGGTTGGGTCAATCTTCCGGTGGTGTGCCAATCCTCGTTGGGTAACGAGCCGCTTCAATTCAACAGGCAGTCGGTGAAGGCCCTCTTTATGGGCCTGAACTGACCGACATCGCTACGTTCGTCGAAGTCATCGTACTGCGACTTTGTGCCGGCGGCGAAGTATCGATTTAGCATCTGGCCGACCTGTTGCCGGACGTGCCCGTTCTCGCCGTCTTTGCGTTTAGACCTTCTTTGCATGTCGACAAAGAGGTGCTCGTGGTGCCCGGCGGTTTTCGCTTCCTGATTGGTCGGTCGGGGCGGCGGCAACCTGCCAGAGTCGGCCGAAGTGGGCTCGGTCTCAGGGCTGGGATGCAGTACGTCTGGGTGCGTCAGGCACAGCCGCGGGGGCGAATTGGTCGCTCGGCAAACCGTGCCGCTTTGCTGGGTGTCACCAGATTGGCACGGTTGGGGCAGGGGCCTGGCCGCTTCGGTGACTTGTCCTGCGGTGGTCTTTGGGCGAGGGTCTACGGGGCGGATGAGGTCCGAAGTTGTGGCCGGTTGGTCGACGTTCTCAGGCTTAATCCGCATCGGCACAGGGGCCTTCACGATGCTGCGCCGCTTTTTAATTCGCGGCGGAGTAACAGCGGGCGACGCTTCAGAGGCCGGTGCTGCACAAGCCGGCGCCGCACAGACCTGCGCCGCACAATCCGGCGTAGTCTCGGTACGACGCGCGAGTGCCGTTTGCAGTCGGTCGATCTCTTGCTGCTTCGAGCGAATCTCTTGCTGCAGGTCTTGAAAGAGCTGCTTGGCACGATCGGCGATCGGCGTTGGCACACGCTGGCTCGCGTCGGTCTGGCGGCTGCGCATGGTCTGCTTGGTGAAATTGGACATGGAAATACTACTTTCGAAAAAAGGGGATACGATGCCCACGTCAGCGTGGGCGTGTTGTTAGGTTCACGAGATTGAGATGAGTCTTGCCGTTGGTTGGGCAGACCGTGTCGCACGCCCAATCAGATTGGGGGCGTGACTCTCCGAATCAAGAGTGATTCGAGGTGTGATTCGTGCAATTTAGGGACGAAACGCTTCTGTGAGATCGTGCGTCCCGAATAGTTTTTAAAGCGGAGGGGGGAGGAAAGGAAATTTCCCGGTCCCGGTATGCCGCCTCCGGACATGTACCTATGTATACCATCCTGGCGCGATCATTTCTAGGGCGCAAGCAAAATTTTTTTAACATTCAGCACCGACCGGCCCTCGCGGGCATCCCTAAGCCTGCTTGGGCGTGTGGGTTGCGGAGATTGAAATTTTTTTTAGCAACTTCGATGCGATAGATGCGTCCCCGCGTCCGGCGCAGGGGTCCCCGTGGACGCGGCCATGGCACACGTTAGCAATGGAGCAGATTGTGTCGGCTGATTGCTCTGCTCCTAGAAACGAGCACCAGTAACTTCTTCATCAGACGCACGGCTAACGCATACTAACTCGTTGGCAGGCCAATGATTTCTGCGAGGAAGTTCACGTTCCTGCCTGCCATGCGTCTTCGCATCACGATGCTTTCCTTGCTTTTCTGCTGCTTGATTAAGCTGATCGCCATGCGTTTGAGCCATGCCAGGTTCTCGGCCGCGTAGCGGTTTCTGACGCGACTGTCGTCCTCTCGGAACGTCACGTCGAGCGACCACTGCAACGTGTTCTCGATCCCCCAGTGACCGCGAACGGCCCCGGCGAATTGCTTCACGCCCAGGCGTAACGAGCTTATATAATAACGACATCATCCTGATCAATCTGGCGAGGCATCGGCTCTTCCCTGCAGCGCGAGACACGGATTTGGAAAAGCGTTATCATCGCAGAAAGAGATTGGTCGCGCTGCCGTAGATTACCTAAAGTGCGCGCTGGCCGTGGGCTAGAATCAGGATGCGGTTCGGGATGTTTATATTTTTGCTGCTCTTCATATGCTTTTCGCTTTTTTATATGTCTGCTTTCTTGGAAGTGTTGCTAGGCACGTAGTTTATGGTGCAATCGCCGTGTGAGCCTGCCCTGGATGATTAAGTCCCAAGAGATGCCCGAACTCATGAACAGCAGTTGATTGAGTTCCTGAGGACGATTGGTAGCCTCTTGGAATCAATCGACAATGTAGCAATCGTAGGCGAACTTCTCTGCCTAGTCGATCTCACGTATCACTCGGCACGGGTTGCCAGCGGCGAAGACGTCCGGCGGCAGGTCTTTGGTAACAACGCTGCCAGCGCCGATGACGGTTCGATCGCCAACCGTTACGCCAGGGCAGAGGATCGCGCCGCCGCCGATCCACACATCCGAGCCGATGGTGATCGGCTTGCCGAACTCCTGCTCGCGACGAAGCTTCGCTTGCAGGGGATGCGTGGCGGTGTAGATCTGCACCGACGGGCCGATCAGCGTGTGATCGCCGATGGTGACTCGGCACACATCCAGGACGACGCAGTTGAAGTTGAAGTAGACGTTCTCGCCCAGGTGGATGTTGCGGCCGTAGTCGCATTGAAAGGGGGGCTCGATCGTAGCGGTCGCTCCACCGGCCCCCAGCAACTCGACCAGAATCCGCTGCCGAGACTGCACGTCGCCACGCTGCTCGTGATGTAGCCGGTAACAAAGCTCGCGAGCCTTAGCCCTGGCAGCGACCAGGTCGGCGTCATCGGCACGATATAACTCGCCACGGAGCATCTTTTCGCGTTCAGAAGGCATGGCTTGGCTCATTATTTCCGGCTACTGAGAGTGTGCATATTAAAAGCTCTCAAATCAATCTGATCAGCGAGCTTTTCAAGGTGGAGGATAACGGGACCGAAGTGAGTCGTTGTAAGTGTTTGTTTTAAAGGACTTCCGGGAATCAGCTTTTCCTTGTCCGACATCTTATCCTATCGAATCACACGGTTGTCTACGAAGCTTTACCCGAAGATCAAGCCAAAGGGGTACCTCAGATTGACTTACCCTATCATCGTCATCACGTTCGGCTTCGTGTTCGTGCGAGCGTTCCAAATGGCACGTCCACCAGTCGTAGTGGGCTGGCAGGCTGCGGCCATCATTAGCAAGTGAAGACTGTCTTGCCTCGTGTTCGACCCTCCCACATCGCACGGAATCCATCTCTCGCCTGTTCCAGCGGCAGAACAGCACCGATCTCCGGCTCGATCCCGGTCTGGGCAAGCAAGTTCATCAGGTTTCTCATGTCCTCTTGAGTACCCATGATCGAGCCTGTGATAGTCAACTGGTCAGCGATTACCGGAAGAAGGTTCAGCGACACGTCGAAGCCTGTTGTTCCTCCGACCGTTACCAGCGTCCCACCACGAGCGAGCGATGACAGGCTGTGCATCCAAGAGTCTGAGCCAACGTTATCAATGACTGCTCGCACCTTTCGTGGTAGAGGGTGATTGGAAGGAAAGGTCTGGTGGGCACCGAGCGCCTTCGCCCGGCTTTGACCTTCTTCCGAACGACTTGTAGCCCAGACCTCGAAACCCGCCGCCCGACCGAGTTGAATCAGAGCGGTCGCCATGCCCCCTGTAGCCCCTTGAATCAACACTAACTCGCCCGCACGTAGTTCAGACTTCGTGAACAAGGCACGGTAGGCGGTCAGCCATGCCGTGCCCAATACGGAGGCGTGCAACATCGAAAGATTCTTGGGAAGTGGAACTGCATTGCGTTTCGGCACGACGGCGTAAGAGGCGAGAGTGCCGTGGATAAACTCGCTCGGAATGTGCCACTTAGGATCGAGCGTCTCATCTCCACGCCAGTCATCGCTGCCCATCATGGGGTAGATGACGACGGGTGTGCCGTCATCCAGAGTGCCTGCCCCATCGTTGCCCAAGATGATTGGATAGGAGATACCTTCGGGGTGTCCACTAATTCCCTGGAGTGTGAAGACATCGTGACGATTCAAGCTGGCGTGGCTAATCTTCACTCGCACCCATCCTTCGGGTACGTTCGGTTCGGATTGCTGCCCGACCTCCAAGGCCGAAAGCGGGTCGTCGGGAGCAGCGTGCGTGGCGTAAACTGCTAACATTGCTTGCTCTCCTTTCTTGCTCACAGTGTGATTTCCAATGTTTTGATCTTGTCGCCTTCGAGTCGGAAGAAGTACTGAAGATTGACGGGGCTACCGGGAAAGTTGCCCGTGAGTCGGCTGGTGACGATCACTTGTCCGTCCCGCCGTTCACACACGAAAGGTTCGCATGTGTACTGGTACTTAGCCGAGGCATCCGCCTTCCATTGTCTGATGGCGGGCTGCCCCTTGAAGGTGCATCCCTCATCCTTGACGACGGTATTTTCGGTGAAGCACTGAGCAACGGCCTCGCTGTCGCTCGTATCAGCGAAGAAATAGTTGGCGACGGGCATTGGAAGATCGAGAGTCATGGGTCATTCCTCCAGACAGGTCGGTGAAAATCACGAAGCACTTGCTTCGTCTATCACATAGACACCTGCGGGGATCGACCGTGACAATTCGTTGCGACATTTTTTCAGTTCAGATGCAGCGTATTTCGCAAAGCCTCATTCTCCAGCAGACGCCGAAGCCAACCGACTTGATCCGTAGGCTGGAGAAACGGGTGATCGCCGTAGATGGCGGCGTGCTGTCGTTCTACGACATCCTCGACTTCGTGAACCGTTGCCGGTGCGACATCCCGAACTCGCTGGACATGCTCAGGAACGAACAGGAGATGGTGGGGATCGACGTGGCCGTGGTCGATGAAGCCACGGGTCTTCTTCGGGCAGCGACAGGGATTGGACGTGTTTACCAGTCCACACTGATCGTTCATAAAGTTGTGGAGATCACGGCGGGCACGACTTAAGCATTGGCGGAAGTTCTCGGCTGTCATCTCCAGTACCTCGCCGCCAATTGAATCGCTGACGCCTAGTATCTCGCCCAGCGTAAAGATCAGCCGTTGCCTGCGGTCGAGGCAGAGCAACATCCCCATCGTGCAAACATTTTTGGCTTCTTCGACCAATAGCGGAACAGCGACGGGGACTGTCATCGGATCAGGCAAGTCGAGGTCAGGCGTGCTGTCGATGGCAGCTCCGTAGGCGTCAAACGTTGTCACTTGCATTTCGGCTCTGCGGCGTTTCATGTTGAGGACGTGATTAGTCGCAATGCGGTAGAGCCAAGTGCGGAACTTACTCTCGCCCTTGAACGTACTGAGCTTGGTGATGACCTTGACCAGCACTTCCTGCGTGACCTCCTCGGCGTCGTGTGGCTGAAACACCATGCGGACGGCGATGTTGTAAATCCATGCTTGATGCCGCAGAACCAACTTCTCAAGTGACGAGCGGTCCCCGTTCTTGGCCTGCTCGACCAACTCTGAGTCCGTTGCATCGCTCCCGACGTCCTCGGTGAATGGATTGAACACGATTGCACTCCCTATATGTTATATGCCCCACGGACAGACATTCCCCCGATCTCTTGGACACAGCAAATCGGCGACCGTGACAACTCTCTGGTGACATTTCCAAGGAAGCGTAGCGTCCCCAATCGAATACATGATCTCCCCTTCGAGACAGTTAACCGCTTGCCGCCGACTTCGGGGCGGTAGTAACCCGTAAAATGTCGATCTTGAGTGACGTTGCTTTCGTGTGCATGGCTTTGGTGTCTCTTCTGAGATTTATCAAATTCACCATGATTTTCACGAAGCAACTATGCGACAAGCGTTAAACGCAGAGCCACGTGATCGAAAGATGACGTGGCTTTTTCGTGGTCGGATCGGTACAGATTAGGAGGCGTCCCACGCCGCTTCGGGTGCGTTTGGAATTGATTGGCGGCAAACCTGCGTGGCCGCACTACGGACGCATCTGGCGAGTCGATATCGTGCGGTTTGATACGACATGCTCCGAATTTGATACAAATCCGATTGATACCGAATTTGATACAAATTCCGGGCACGAAAAAAGCCGTAAGTCGTTGTGACTTACGGCTTTAGAAGGTGGAGGATAACGGGATCGAACCGATGACCTCTTGCATGCCATGCAAGCGCTCTCCCAGCTGAGCTAATCCCCCTGGGTGGGACAAAAGCCGTTGGGGTATTCCCCACGACTCTTGCGTTTTACTTTATCGGCAGCAAGTGCCGTTAAGTAAAGGGTTAAAATTACCAATCTGCTCGCAGCGTGTCAACAACCGGTCTCCTTAGTTCGGTTGTAAGTTACACTATCGATACGATTTCCGCTGAATTCAAGATCTGCATCGGACCTGCTAAGGGGCCGACCTTTGCCTTTAGGGATGACAGGACACGCGTGAGTAAGTATCTGATTACGGTCCTGAGATTCCTTGTACCTGCCGCCATTTTGATCTATCTGTTATGGACCATAGGCAGTGACCCAGAAAGCGTCGAGTCGGTTCGGCAGATATTTAGCAGCAAAACACGCTGGGGAAGTGTGGCGATCGGGTTTGGTTGCGGTTTGGCGGCCCTTTGCTGCACGTTTACTCGCTGGTATCTGTTGGTCATTTCGGTGGGCATTCCCTTTACGTTGAAGGATGCGTTTCGTCTTGGTTTTCTCGGATACATGCTGAATTTTGTCGGACTGGGGGGCGTTGGGGGCGATCTGTTCAAGGGATACGCCCTGGCGAAGGATAACCCGAGCAAGCGTCCCGAGGCGGTCTCGACGGTTGTCATGGACCGTTTGATCGGCCTTTATGCGCTGTTTGTCGTGACATCGGTCGCCGCGTTAAGTTTGGACCTGGAAGGCTCGGAGCCGGCGATTCGCACGATGGTTTATGTCGTGCACGGAGCCACGATCGGCGGCTTTCTGGGGCTAACGCTAATCTTCCTGCCGGGGTTCTCGAAGGGATCGTTTCGAGAGTTCTTAGAGGGCCTGCCGAAAATCGGCGGCGCGTTCAAGCGAGCTTTCGCGGCAGTCGGCATGTACCGTCGTCACCCCAAGTATCTGGCCTTCATAGGACTCTTGAGCCTGGGAGTGCACACGTTGTTTTCGGTCGCTGGCTTCTTCCTGGCTTCCGGGCTGTTCGAGCAGCATCCATCGCTGCTCGAGATGATGGTCATCACACCGCTGGCAATGGTCTTTGCGGCCATACCGCTTTCGCCGGGTGGCATGGGAACATTGGAACTGGCGATCACCGAGCTTTACGTGATGGTGCCGGCCGTCGAGTTGAGCAAAGCCAACGGGATTACGGTGGCGTTAGCGTTCCGGGCCATGACCATCGGGCTGGCCTTTATTGGGGCGATCTTCTACTGGACCAATCGCGCGTCGGTCGATCAGTCGATGGCCGAGGCTAGCGCCGAAGAGGAGACGCTGGAGCATTTGGCTGAGGAAGCCGATCAGCAGCCTGAGCCGTCTCAGCGGCCGGAGCATCGCTGACCACCTGGCCGTCGATCGTAATTTTGGCATCTTCGCGGAAGGTCGCTGGGGCCGTGTTCTCTAAGAGTGTTGAATCGATAACGGTGGTTTTCGAGAAGCCTTCGCCGCGAAGTTGAACGGTACCGTTGTCGCCTAACAGAGACCCGGTAATGGTCGCGCGGGAAGCACCGCCGACCGAAACGCCACTACGGCCGTTGCCGCGCGAGGTGATGCCGACAAGCTCGATGTCGTAGCAATTGCTGTGCACGTTGATACCGTCGAGCTGAAAGCCTTGGACGGTCAGGTTCAAGATCTTGACGTTGCGAACTTCATACAGCGTGATGCCGGTGCGACGTGCGCTGAAGGTCAGGCGATAGCTGCCGGGGCCGCGATCTTTTTCTGTGCGAAAGAAGATCATTCCGTTGGTCAGGCACCACTCAAGCGGCTTGAGCGTGTCGAGTTGTTCCATGGCATCGACTACGGCGCGGACGGCTGGTCGATCGTCGAGGTATAGCTGTTGATAAGTCTTGTAAGTCGGCGCGAAGCAGTAGACGTCACCCTGAACGTGTTTCCAGCCATCGACCGGCACCGGGGCGCGTCCGTCGAGAACGGCTCCGTTCCCTTCGATGGTGAGCGGGGTGGATGCCCAGCCGCTGTTGTTGCCGCCTTGCAAGGTGATCGACTCGCGGTAGGGGACGCCCGTGTTGGTGACGATGATGCGATCCCCTTTTCTGGCAATCCTCAAGGCTTTGGTGAGGGAAGCAATGGGGCCGCTTACCCCTTCGGAGTATTCCAGGGAATTGCCCCGATTGCGATCGTCGCCGCGAACATTGTCCACGTAAATTTCCGCACCGCGTGCGGTCGAGTTCAGAAGAATCAAAGCTAGGGCGAATGCGAAAAAACGCATGGATGTCCACTCAATCGATGTAATCGTCAAAACCGGTGTAGATTTACACGCCCCATCATGCCGTGCTTGTCGTGTGATTTCCACAGGGAAACCGCACTTAAAACCAAAAACGCATCCCCGAGACAAATCCATCCAACTCAATCCCCTCTAAGTTGGTGTACTGATACCCCGCGAACACTTCGGCCCGTTTCCATTGTGCGCCTAGGGTCGAGCGAATCCGAAACAGATCCGCCGATCCCACTTTGCCAAGGTCCATCTCGGTCGACCATATCCATGGCTTGCCGAGATAAACGTCGTAGCCTGTTGTGAAATTGATTCCGAACTCGGAACCATTTCGATCTTCCAGTAAGTTCGTTCCCAGCCCGAAACGAAACTGGCTGTGATATCCTTGCGGCGCTCTGAACGTAAAGTTCAAATCGCCGAGTGTCAGTTGATCTGTTCCGCCGGAGGGGATGTTCTCGAAGTACTCGTCCCACTGGATGTCGATGCCCCAGCGACTGGTTCCCTCGACAAGCAGTTTGGTACCGACTCGCGATAGGTCGCTGAAGTCCGTGCCATACTCAACCGATCCACGAATCGATGTCGTCTTACCAATGCTGACCCACTCGTCTCCCATCAGCATGTATCCGAACTCGTGCTGATAGGGGTAATCCGAAAAATACCCCGGCGGGCCATAAATCGTGTACGTGATTTCCTGCCCCGACTCGTTCACGCCGCGGACCGTTCGCTTGTCGGGAACCATCGCATCGACGGTGGCGATCGTCCCATAAAACAGCAGGATCCCCAGGAGTTCACCTGCGGCCGATTCGACGTCATCATCGCAGTCGTCGTGATGATGGCGGGCTCGGCGTTTAGGTTCTTCGTTACGGGGCGGATCGGGATCGTCGGTCCGGCTTTCGCTGGCTGCCGACGAAAGTAACCCCTCGGCCTGGACGCGTCTGGCAAGCAGCGGCAGGGCCACGATCGCTACGATCAGGCTGAGAGCCAGCGTTTTTACCATGCGAAAAGTCCTCGGCCAGTGGGGTCGCGCATGCCCTACCTGATGACGCGCAGCCACCTGGTAGGATCCCGAGCGGGGAAACATTACGAAGCGCCGTTCGCTGGGTCAAGGTGAGTTCCCCGGCGGTAGCCGCTTGCCCTGGTAGCATCGCTGGCAGTTCTCAGTACGATGGGTGGGATTCTGATCCCTTTTTCCCCTACGTATAGCTTCATGGCCCGCATTCTTTTGACCTCGGGACCGACCCGACAATACATCGATCCTGTTCGTTACCTGACCAACGCTTCTAGCGGCCGGATGGGATGTAGCTTAGCCGAAGCCGCCGTGGCTGCCGGGCACGAGGTGGTCATTGTTTCTGGCCCGGTTTCGATTACCTATCCCAGCCAGGCAACGGTCCACTGGGTAGATACCACCGACGAAATGTTGACCGTCGCCCAGCAGCAGTTCGAACACTGCGACGGACTGATCGGCGTGGCCGCTCCGTGCGACTACCGGCCCGAGTTCGTGCAGGGACAAAAGATCGCGAAAACGGGACAACCGCTCGTCTTGCAGCTGATTGAAACGCCAGACGTTGTGGCGACGCTCGGGGCCGATAAGAAAGATCGCTGGGTGGTTGGATTTGCCTTAGAGACCGAGGATCGCCGGTTCCGGGCCCTTACCAAGCTCGAAAAGAAGAGCTGCGACCTGATGATCTTGAATGGGCCTGAGGCGATGAACAGCGAAGAAAACCACGTCGAGGTTCTGGCCAAAGATGGCAGCGTGGTCGCCACATTGCAGGGGAGCAAGCCGGATGTCGCCTCGCAGATCATGCAAATCGTGGGCGAGCGGCTAATCCAGGCGTAGCACATCGGGAATGCGTGTCGGTTTTCCTTCCCGCGTAATACATGCCAGAAGTGTCTTGCCTTCGACGACGAGGTTATCTTCGCAGCGAATCTCGTAAGCCAGCTCGATCCGGGCTCCCTTCGCTTTCACTGCTTTTACCGTGACGTGCAGCAAGTCGTCGAACTCGGCAGGCAAGTGATAGCGGCACTCGACGTCGCGGACCACGAGCAACAAGCCGTCGGCTTCCATGCGTTTGTAATTAAATCCGCCGGCTCGCAACATTTCGGTCCGTGCCAGCTCGAAATAGGTGATGTAATTGGCGTGGTGAACGCGGCCTTGGGCGTCCGTTTCCTGGTAACGGACGCGGACTTCTGCGGTGTATTCAGATAGCATAGGGAAAGGTTTTCTGGGACGATCTAGGCGAAAAGGCCCGGTTTATACTCCCCACTTGTTGGGGCAAAGATTGACCGAACCCTAAGCCTATTTTATAGTTGCGTTTATTAACTGCCAATTTCGTTTTAGCATGATTGGGGCACTATGAGTACGGGAGCCGGCTCCGGTACCAGTTACAGCACCATGCGAGGTCGCGACTATCCCTCGCTTCGCCAGTTCACCGTCTTTTTGGAAAACCGCGTCGGGCAATTGCTTGAGATTGTGCGCCGCTTTGAAGGGAGCAACGTACGGATTGTTGCTCTTTCCATTAACGACGCGACCGAATGCTGTTTTGTTCGTTTCCTGCTCAGCGACCCCGAAGGGGGACGCGAGATCCTGGAGCGAGCTGGTTTGGCGCTGATCGAGTCTGACCTGATCGGGGTCGAATTGCCTGCCCAAAAGCAGCCCCTACTTCGGGTTTGCACGGCGCTGCTGCAATCGGAAGTGAATATCGTGCAGGCCTATCCGCTGCTCTACACGCCGAATAATCGGGCTGCGGTCGCATTGATGGTCGATAACGCCGATATTGCGATGGATACGCTGCTTTCACGCAACTTCAAGGTCCTGACTGAGGATGATTTGAAGTTCGATGATTAGACTTGGTCTGCGAAAAAACCGTTAAAATCGTGCTATCAGGTCCGAGAACTGCTCTTCTCGATGGCGAACCTTCTGACGGGGTGCCATCGATACGGCTTTGTCCGATAGAATTTGACTGCAAGTTCACACGGAAGTTATCCGAACCCCTCACTCGCCATCGGGCACTGGCAGCCGCATGATTCACGTTCGTGATCTCGTCAAGTCGTACGACGATTTCCAACTCGGTAAGTTTACGGCAGTGGATCATGTCAGCTTCTTTGCGATGCCTGGCGAGATTTTCGGTCTGCTAGGCCCTAACGGAGCCGGTAAGACGACGGCGCTTCGCATTCTGAGTACGGTTCTCGAGCCCACCTCCGGTACGGTAAAAATCGCCGGGTACGATGTCACGACTGAGCCCGCTTTGGTGCGACATAAAATCGGCTTCATGTCTGCCAACACGGCAGTGTACGACCGGATGACGGCCTGGGAGATGGTGGAATACTTCGGCAAGCTATACGGCATGCCGGACCACGAATTGCACGACCGGATGGAAGAGCTGTTCCATCGTCTGGGTATGCGCGAGATTCGTGATGTGCTAGGCGCGAAGATGTCGACCGGCATGAAGCAAAAGGTTTCGATTGCCCGGGCGCTTGTGCATGATCCGCCGGTTTTGATTTTCGACGAACCGACACTGGGGCTTGATGTTTTCGTGGCGCGTGCTTTGGTTCAGCTGATTTCGGAGCTTCGCGACCAAGGCAAGTGCATCATCTTTTCGTCGCATATCATGCGGGAAGTCGAGAAACTGTGCGACAAGGTTGCCATCATGAACCGGGGAAAGATCCTCGCCGAAGGCACCATCGATCAGCTACGCGTTCAGTATGACCAACCTGATCTGGAAGAATTGTTCTTTCATCTGATTGGCGAGCCGGATGGAATCGCCAACTAACGGCAGCGAGAGCAAGGAATGAACTGGGACAACGTCAAGCTGATTCTAAAGCGAGAGCTACGTGATCAAGCTCGTGATCGGCGCACGCTCTTTTCCGTGATTGGTTTGCCGGTCCTGTTGTATCCGCTGATGGGGCTGATGGTCTTGCAGGTCATGCAGTTTCGTCAGACCCATCCGACACGTCTACGCGTGATCGGTTTGCACGAATTGCCCGGCACGCCGGATTTGTTCGTGCCGTCGGTGCAATTGGACAACGAGCTGGAAGACGATTCTCGGTATGAGTTTTCTCCTGAGCTGTTGCAAGATGCCGGCGTGACAAGTCGTTTCGAAATTGAAGCGACCGAAGCGTCGGTCGATCCGAATGTGGTCGAGATGACCGCGAAAGAAACGCTCACGGCCGACAAGCTCGACGCGATTATCTACTTTCCTCCTGGCTTCAAAGAGCGAATGGAAAGCTTTCAGGACGACCAGAAGAATGACGAATCGACCGACGAGATTCCTTCCCCTCAATTGATCACCAACTCGTCTGACGAGCATTCCAAGCTGGCGGAAAATCGACTTCGGCAGATACTGCATTCGTGGCGCGAAAAGTTGATCCAACATAACTTGGAAGCCAACGATGTGCCGGCCGTCATTACCGATCCCTTCAACTTCGGTACGGTCGATCTTTCCGATAAGCCGCTCGATCAGTCATCTTATCTGTGGGCCAAGATCTTTCCGTTTATCGTAGTGATCTGGGCGTTGACCGGGGCGTTTTATCCCGCGATCGACCTGTGCGCCGGCGAGAAAGAACGAGGAACGCTTGAGACGCTGCTTTCCAGCCCCGCGCTGCGCTCGGAGATTGTGGCCGGCAAGTTACTTGCGATCATGACGTTCAGTATCGCGACCAGTGTCTTAAATCTGGCGAGTATGGGTTTCACGGCCAGTTTTGTCATGGGGCAAGTCGGTGGTGGAGAAATGGCCTCGCGGATCAACTTCGGGCCCCCGCCGATTTGGTCGTTGGGTTGGTTGTTTCTAGCGCTGATCCCGATGGCCGCGTTGTTCAGCGCCTTGGCGTTGGCGATCGCGACGATGGCTCGAAGCAGCAAGGAAGGCCAGTACTATCTGCTTCCGCTGCTGATGCTCAATTTACCGTTGGTCGTTTTGCCGGTGCTGCCAGATACGGAACTGTCCTTCGGGACGTCGTTGATCCCGGTGAGCGGAATGTCGTTTCTGCTCAAGGCCTTGATGGAAGGGGATTACACCAAAGCGGCGACCTATGTGCTGCCGGTGCTGGGTGTGACGGCGTTTTGTATCTGGGTGGCCATTCGCTGGGCGATCGATCAGTTCAATAACGAGTCGGTCTTGTTCCGCGAAAGCGAACGGTTCAGTCTTCAGGCTTGGTTTAAGAAGATGTGGCGAGATCGCCAAGATACTCCATCGGCTTCTGGTGCGTTTTTGATGGGCATTGTCTTGCTCGCGCTGCCGCACATGGTCGGCAAATACGTGATGCCAGTACCTGGGGAAGACGGCACGCTGAGCGTTGGTTCGTTGGTGCAGTACATGCTGACCAACCAGATCGGTTTGATTCTGCTGCCGGTGTTGATCGCGGCTTGGATATTTACGCGTAGCGTGAAAAAGACGTTCTCGCTGCGGCTGCTTGACTCACGTGTTTATGGGGCCATGCTGATGGCACCGGTGTTAGCAATCTGTTTGCACCCTTTCGCCATCTACTTGCGCGACATCATTCAAAACACGATTCCCATGTCAGAGGATCTGCAGGACCAGTTGGCGAACATGCTCGGCAGTACGGCCGAGCTGTCGATCCTGCATATATTCCTTCTGTTTGCCATCTTGCCGGCCATTTGCGAGGAATTCGCTTGTCGTGGTTTCATCCTCTCCGGCATGCGGCATATCGGACACAAGTGGGCCGCGATCACCATTTCGGCCATCTTCTTCGGGCTACTTCATGGCATCCTTCAGCAGTCGATTCCGGCCACGATTTTTGGCTTGATGATTGGCTTTTTGGCGGTTCAGTCACGAAGTCTGTTACCGGCGATTCTCTTTCATGCCACGCACAATAGTCTGGTGTTCGCTCAGGGGATGATCACGACGGAAACGATCGAAGCCAATCCATGGCTGAAAGTGCTTGTCACGACAGCCACCGAGATGCCTGGCGATGCCCGATACCAGCCGGTGCTCGTATTTTTGTGCGGAATTGGTGCGGTGGCACTGGTGGGTATTTTTGCCCGAATGCCTGCGGAACTTTCTTCGGAAGAACGCCGCCAAGAAGCCCTGAACCATCAGGGGGCGATCCGCTCGGCAATGGGTAACCGCAAGGATAGCAGCGCGAAGTCTTAACGCCGGACGGGACTTGAGGGCAACGATCTCTACACGCCGCCTGATCGGGCAATCCAACGTAGTCCCGTAGTTACCACGGGGTGGCCCAGAGATTTATCTCTGGGTAGCCGCAGGCTACAAGCGGCTCATGCATCGACGTTACCGAAGATGGATTCTTGCCACCTTATTTCAGCCGGGACCTTTAGCCGCTTGTGACCCAAGGTCACCCAGAGATAAATCTCTGGGCCACCCATTTAGTTTGATGGGTGAAGTGAGGATTCTCTATTCGCCTCGGTTCGCCCAACTAGGGGCCGGTGCTTGAAAGGTCACCATCTCCGCAGTTTGTGGGTGGCGGAAGCTGACTTCCCAGGCGTGCAGACACATCGGTGGTTCGTCGATTTCGAGCGTCTGTCTCTCTTGCATGATGTTATCGCGCTGATACATCGGATCGCCCACAATGGGAAAGCCGAGGTGCCAAAGATGTAATCGAATTTGATTGGTGCGGCCTGTCTTGGGCGAGACTTCCAGCATGGCCGTTCCGTCATCGAACCGCTTCTGAACCATGAAATCGGTACGCGACGGCTGACCACCTTCTTCGACTCGGCGGCCACCTCCTCGAACGCGTGAGGTGCCGATCGGTTCGTCACAGATGAATTCATCTTCTGCGGGATGCCCATAGACCAACGCCAGGTAACGCTTCTCGACTTTGCCCTGCTCGAACTGCGGCTGCACCTGGCGAGCGACGGCGCTGGTGCGGGACAGGACAGCGACCCCAGTGGTGTTGGCGTCCAAGCGATGGGCAATTCGCAGCTTCTGGGGATGATAAACCTGCTCCAGAAAGCTAATCAGCGAATTCTTGTTGAATCGGCCGCACGGATGCATGGGCAAAGGGGCCGGCTTGCTGACAACGATCAACGCCGAGTCTTCGTAAAGAATCTGAATGTCGGTGCTGACGTCCGGTTCAATCGTGCCGGGATAGCGAGGCTCGAAGAGTTGGCCAGCAACCAATGGGATGCTCGGGTCTGCCACGCGATACTCGATCAGGCGTTCGTCTTGATGTTGAATGATTTCAACGAGCAACTTCTGAGCGACCATTTTCTCCCAGAAACCTTGCGAGGCAGCCGGGACTTTTTCGGCAAGTACCTCGTACAGCGTTCTTCCTTTTTGCTCGGACGAAACAAATAGACGCCGCGTATTGGTGTAAGGAATGCTGCCGGGCAGAGGAGTGGTCACCTCTTTCAACTTGGTTTGCCGCTTGGACACCACTTCGGCCATCGTTTCCTGAGCCGACTTAAAGCAGTGAGGGCAGGATTCGTTGGGCACATACAGCGGCGAGTTCTGTTCTTCGGTCGTCAAAGGAGTCTGACAGGCGAAGCACTGGGAAACGGCCGATTCTTGTAAACGCGGATCGACGGCAACGCGTTGATCGAAGACGAAACAGTCTCCTTGGTAATGATCGCCGCCAACCAATTCGAAGTACTTGAGGATGCCTCCGTCGAGTTGGTAGACCTCGTCGAAGCCGGCCTGTTGCATGAAAGGACCGGCCTTCTCGCAGCGGATGCCCCCGGTGCAGAACATAACAACAGGTGTCGATTTGACGTCTTCCGGCAGACTGGCAACCGCTTTGGGGAAATCGCGGAACGTATTGATCCCGGCTGGCACGGCTTGCTCGAACGTGCCGACTTTCACTTCGTAGTCGTTTCGCACGTCGTACAGCAGAAGCGGTTTGCCGTCGTCGAGCCACTGCTTGAGTTGCTGGGGAGGAAGCTTGGGGGCGGTACGCTCCGCAGGCTCGATCCCATCGATACCAAACGCAATGATTTCCTTCTTGATCTTTACCAGCATCCGGCGAAAAGGCTGGTAGCTGGTGAAGCTCTCCTTCGCCTCGAGCTTCTCGAGGCCAGGAATTTTACGAAGCGCAACTAGCAGGCTATGGACACTTTCGTCGGGACCGGCCACGAAGAGGTTGATGCCTTCGGTGCTGAGCAAGATCGTTCCGCGTAGGTCGAGTCGTCGGCACAAACGGCGCAGCGAATCTCTCAGCGGCTTCAATTCCGACAACGAAGCGAACAAATAGGACGAAACGTTCAAGACTGGCCCGGCATCGGGCACGGCGGTTGGCGTATTCATACCGCAAATTATCTTTGGAATCCCGTTCTTCGCAAACGGGGGAGACGCGAGAAGACGCAGCTATTGAGGCATTTCTTCCAGAGTGACACGCAGTGGAAGGGCTCCCTTCGCTTTCATCACGGGGTCAGGGCCGCGTGAGATCACTTGTTCCCGCTTCAGCTCGGCACCTTCCAGGGTACCGCTCCAGACCAGGCATCGGCCCTGTTCGTGGGCTTCCTGGGTCAGATGAAAGCATTTCTCTAGTTCGTACCCAAAGACTTTGCGCAAAGTCTCGATGACGAACTCAAATGTGTTGATTTCGTCGTTGTGCAGAACGACCCCGTACGGCGGCTGACGTTTCGGTTTGTTCTCGACGATCGATTCGGGGGTGGCGACGACCGTATCTTCGCTGCTCATAGTTCTTCAAATACTGCCGAGGTAATAACAAGGTCCAACTATACCTAACGTTGTAATGACCATTTTGGCAGTTGCCAAAGAAAATCAATACTCGGATATCCGCGGAATGACACAAAAAAAGGGCCGGCAGGTTCGCTTTGCGAAAATGCCAGGCCCTTTTCGTCCTCAGCCGCAATCGAATTCAAGTTCGCCACCGCCCGTAGTGATGGGATTCATCACGCATGAGCGGCGCGTTTGAGCGCGTGTATTGCCTGGTGGTGTTGACCATCCGGCGCGCGGATTGTTCCACCTGGCTAGGTTTCCTCGAATCGAGCCGTACCGCATGCTCACCAGCGGTACGCCCTAAGCGTCTGGGTAGAGCTTAGTCGTTGGGGATCATCGAGTCGTCGATGACCTGCAGTAGCTTCGAGATGCACAGCTTGTTCATGCTGGTACGTCGCGAGTGAGCTTCAACGCGGAGCGACTCGTGAAGGCTCTTGGGCAGACGCACGGTGATGACCCGGGTCGGCTCTTTCGATTCGTTCTGGACGTTGGAGCGTTCGCGCAGCTTGACGATCATCAGCTGGATTTCGCTGTACTCTTCGGACTGCTCGAACTTCGTGAATTCTTCTGGCTGTGGGAAGAGTCGGTGAACGACCCCTTCGACGCCGAGGATCTCACGGAAGTAGGTGACCCAGTCCGGCACACCACGGAAAAACTCACGAGCGATACGAACGCACTCGATCTTCTTTTCCTCGAAGGTGGCGGTTGGGGCGACGTTCAACGCTGGCCCTGCAGGAGCGGCCGGCTGAACCGGTGCTTGCGGCGTGCCGGTGAAAGTCGGACGCGAGGTGGCGTAAGCACCTTCGCTGGCTGCCGGCTGCGGCGAATGGTACTGCGGCTGGCTAGGCTGCTGGGGTGGGAACGTGGTGTTTGGGTAAACCGGACGCGGTGCTGGCTGCGACTGCGGGTACGAATTGCCTGGGTTGTATTGGGACACTTGCGAGGCTCCTTCCTGGAAACGACTGAGGACTTTGGACACCGTCGTGGCTGTGTTCACCACGCGATGTGTAAGGGTATGCCAGAATCCTTGGTTGCAAGTCAAGACCAGCGTAGAAGTGACTGCAGTGCAAGCACTTACGACCGACAGCAGTGCATGCACAATCTGGTTGCAGTGACGCGACTTTTTTGGGCAGGGGTGTCCCTGCTTAAGAAATAGGCAGAGGTCAAAGTCGCATCGAAGGAGCTGTCCCTAGGGGACGGGTTTATTTTTCCCGAAATAGTTCCAAATAGTCTCCGGAAGCCGGGTTTTACGGGGGAATCGCGCAAAAGAAAAACCCCGACGCGAGATCGCGGCGGGGTTCTGTTTCGTGGAGCCCTAGGGGCTGAGGGCTGAAGTCACGTTTTCGTAGGTTTGAAATCAGCGTCGCCCCGCTGCTCACCTGGTTATGGGCGGCAGATCGACTTCACCTACGCTAGCTTGGCGGCGCACTTTTCCAGGAGCTTGCGAGTCAGGACGATTCCTTCGATCTCGCCTGGGTTGCCCCCTTCCCATTCAACGCCGACATAACCGTGATAGTTATGCTTGTTGACGACAATGTCCATCATCTTGAAGAAGTCGGTGTTGGTTTCCAGGCCTTCTTCATTGAAGTTGTGCGACTTGGCGCTCACGGCCTTGGCGTACGGCATTAGTTCGTCGACGCCCTTATAGCGGTCGTACATTTCGTCTTTGCTGACACGGAAGTTGCCAAAGTCTGGCAGCGTGCCGCAATTTTCCATGTCGACGGTCTTCATCACCGAAGCGAGCCACTCGCCGTTGGACGAAAGTCCCCCGTGGTTTTCGACGATCACGTTCAGGCCCAGGCCCTTGGCGAATTCGCTCAACTGGGCCAGGCCGTCGGCTGCCAGCTTGATCTGTTCTTCGTAGCTACCACTGCTTTTGGCGTTCACTCGGATCGAGTGTCCACCAAGGGTCTTGGCTGCTTCGGCCCATTTGTAGTGATTTTCGACCGCATTCTTGCGTTTGGCTTCGTCCGCATCGCCCAGGGCACCTTCGCCGTCGACCATGATCAGCAATTGCTTAACGCCATTGTCGTCAGCTCGCTTGTTCATTTCGGCCAGGTACTTTTCGTCCTTGGCTTTGTCTTTAAAGAACTGGTTCACGTATTCAATCGCTTCGATGCCGCATTCCTCTTTGGCCGTTTTGGCGAAGTCGAGGTTGTCGAGCTTGCCGCTACGGATGGTGCGGTGGAGCGACCACTGGGCCAGCGAGATTTTAAAGGGGGCTTTCTTGTCGGCGTCGGCCGCAAGAAGGTGTGGACCGAGGGTCAATGCGGCGCCGGTGGCGGCCATCGATTGAAGGAATTGACGTCGACCGAGATGCCGTTGCATGGGTGTCTTCCTCAGGGGGTGTGGGTTAATCGTGAACTTTTGGCAAGGTTAAACCTCTAGTCTAGTTTAGAAGACGGAGCATATCGCGACTATTCCCTGGGGAAAAAGGGGCGAAAATTGCCGGTTCTGCTCCAGGATTTCTTACCGCTGGGGGGTGTAAATGCACCTTCGCTCCGGCAATAAGGCTGGTTAGAATTGTAGGAAAGGCTGCTGGCCAGGATTCAGCGGCTGAAGTAATCCCCTGTGCCGAAGGCCACTTCCCTGGTTCGGCACCGGTCAAAGAAAGGAAAAGCAGGCACCGCTTGTGACAGAACGAGATCGCAAACAGAGCGTCGCTCAGGAAAATGCCATTCTGGTCAAGTTGTTGGATCCGTCGATCCAGTATTCCGACGATCCACTGGAGGAGCTGGACGGACTGGCGACCACCGCCGGAACGACAGTCGTTGGCAAGCTGACTCAGCGACGCGATAAGCCGGAACCGGGAACCTATCTTGGTAAAGGAAAGATTGAGGAGTTATCGCTGTGCGCCGAAGCGTCGGAGGCGGACGTTATTATCTTCGATAACGAGCTTTCGCCGGGGCAGACCCGCAATCTAGAGCGGGAAACCAAGCGGAAGGTGATTGATCGGACCGAGCTTATTCTCGATATCTTCGCCACCCATGCGCAAACCCTTGAATCACGTCTGGCGGTCGAGTTGGCCCAGCTAGAGTATTCGCTCCCAAGGTTGAAGCGAATGTGGTCCCACTTGGACCGTATCAAGATGGGTGTCGGGATGCGTGGTCCTGGTGAAAAGCAGTTGGAAGTCGACCGCCGTTTAGTCGAGAAACGCATTCGCGATTTGAAAGACGATTTGGACAAAGTGGCCAAGCGTCGCGAGCGTGAAGTGGCGGCCCGGAAAGAGTCGATGACGATCAGTCTGGTGGGCTATACTAATGCAGGTAAAAGCACCCTGATGAATGCGTTGACCTCGGCCCAGGTATTGTCTGCGGATATGCTCTTTGCGACGCTCGATACGCGGACGCGGCGTTGGCGGTTGCCGCATTGGGGACCGGTTCTGCTGAGCGATACGGTCGGTTTCATTCGGGACCTCCCTCACCGCTTGATCGCATCGTTTAAGGCCACGCTGGAAGAGGCCAATCAAGCCGATCTTTTGCTGCACGTGGCAGATGCCAGTAACCCTGAAGCCGAGCAGCAAATTGCCGCAGTTTACGATGTTTTGGCTGAATTAGGGATCGAGCAAAAGAATACTTTGCTGGTTCTGAATAAAATCGATCGCATCGAGGATCCTCGGCGTTTAGAGCAGCTTCAAGCTCGCTACCCCCAGGCCGTTTCGGTGAGTGCCGTATCGCGGCAAGGGCTCGATAAGCTGGCGATCGCGGTAAGCGATGCGTTGAGCAAATCGTTCTCTGATGTCGAGATCGAAGCGTCCGTCGACAACGGTAAGCTGGTCGCCTATTTGGCCAAGAACGGCGAGGTCGTTTCCAAGCGATATGGCAATGAGAAGTTGTTCGTTCATTGCCGCATTCCGACCGCTCATTTAGGGCGTATCGAGAACCAGAATCCGGACGCGGTGATTCGTCCCTATGAGCCCTCTTCCGAGACCGAAGAATCGGATGCTGTGGGGGATGTCGCCTAATGCGGCGGAAGCTGGATGGCCTACGGATTTTGATCACCGGCGCGTCTTCCGGGATCGGTCGCGCTATGTCGATTTTAGCGGCGGAAGCAGGGGCCAAGCTGCTGCTTTCCGCCAGGCGTGAAGACCGCCTGGAGGAGCTGCTGGAGGTGGTTCATGCCAAGGGGGCCGACGCCCAGTATGTGGTCGGAGACGTGACCGATCCGGCCCTTCGTCAGAAGCTGCTCGAAAAGGCTCAGCACCATTATCAGGGGCTGGATGTGCTGGTGAACAACGCTGGCATCGGGGCTTATGGAGCCTTTGCCGAGGCGTCGCCCGAGCGTCTGCGGCAGTTGATGGAGGTCAATTTCTTTGCCCCAGTCGAGCTGACTCGCCTCTTTCTGCCGATGCTCGAAAAGGGGAGGACGCCGGCCATCTGCAATATCTCGTCGATCCTCGCGCATCGAGCCGTTCCAGGCAAAAGCGAGTACTGTGCTAGCAAGTTTGCCTTGCACGGTTTTAGTGATGCCCTGCGTGCGGAATTGTCGAGTAAAGGAGTAGACGTCATTCTGGTCAGTCCCAGCACGACCAGCAGCGAGTTTTCCTCCTCGGTGATCGAGAAAAAAGGAAAGGCTCCGGCCACGGGAAAGTTCACTCGAACACCTCACAGCATTGCCGTCGCTGCCCTGCGGGCCATACGCACCGGGCGGCATGAAATCATTCCGAGTAAAACCGGCTATGCGATGGTTCTATTGGATCGCCTGTGGCCATCTCTCGCGGATTGGACAGTCGCCAAATTCGGCTGATTTTGACCAGTCAAAAACACCGCGTTGTTTTGACTGGCCAAAAGGTGCGATCGGCTCGGTAGTTCTCGGATCAAACAGGCTTGGCATAGAGGCCTTTTAGGTCCTTGATTTCTCATGTTCCGGACAAGCCTGATCGCATAACGGAAGCCGAACCATTGGGTCGTAGGTTACGTAGTATCTTTATCCCTGGCTGTTCGCGTTGCTGCTGGGATCCCTCTTTCTTTTCATGGGGGCTAGCAGGGATCGAAATAGTTGTCAGGAATCCTAAGTTTAGTTATGTTAAGAGATGATCAGAGACGCTCTTTTCAAGACACTTTCACGGTGAGTCGAATTCCGTGAAGACCTTCTGGAAATGTGCCCCGCGATCGCCCACCTTTCCCACCGCCCAGCAATTCTTTTTCAACACAAAGGCTGAATCCATGACGATTCGCAAGACGCGTCGCGAGTTCCTCGAAGATTCCATGTTTGCCACCGCGGCTGCCGCTGCGTTTGTGGCTCCCACTTCGTTGATCGCGGCCGAGAAGCAGAGCAAGAGCCCGAACGAAAAGCTGCACGTCGCCGTTGTCGGATTGAATGGCCGCGGTAATGCTCACATCGGTGGTTTCACCAACCGCGACGATGTCATTATTACGCACCTGTGCGATGTCGACTCGAAGTTCCACGAGAGCAAGGTCGAAGGCGTCGCCAAGCGACAGGATGGGCACAAGCCTAAGTTTGAGACCGACATGCGTCGGGTCCTCGACGATCCTTCCGTCGATATCGTCAGTATTGCCACTCCGAACCACCTGCACTCGTTGCAAGCCATTTGGGCTCTCCAGGCCGGCAAGGATGTCTATGTTGAAAAGCCAGTCAGCCACAACGTGAGCGAAGGTCGCCGTGTGGTTGAAGCGGCCCGCAAGTACGAACGCATTTGCCAGGCCGGCACGCAGAGCCGATCGAACCCAGGCATGATCGATGCCATCGAGTTCGTTCAAAGCGGCAAGATTGGTGATGTGAAGGTCGCCCGTGGTTTGTGCTACAAGCCGCGTAAGAGCATCGGTGAAAAAGGTACCTACCAGCCACCGAAGTCGGTTGATTACAGCTTGTGGCTTGGCCCAGCTCAAATGCAGGAAGTTACCCGTCCGCGGTTCCACTACGATTGGCATTGGCAAATGCCGTTCGGTAACGGTGACCTCGGCAATCAGGGCATTCACCAGATGGACTTGGCTCGTTGGGGCTTGGGTGTCAATGAACTGAGCAACGCGGTCATCAGCTACGGTGGTCGTTTCGGTTACGAAGACGCCGGTACCACGCCGAACACTCAGGTCGTTGTGCACGACTACGGCGATCGCTCGCTGGTCTTTGAAGTTCGTGGCTTGGTCTACGACAAGAAGTTGAAGGAAAGCAGCGTCAGCTACCAGGGCTCGAAGATCGGCGTGATCTTTGAAGGAACCGATGGTTACCTCGTGATGACCACCTACCATTCCGGAACTGCCTTTGACAAGGACGGCAACAAGATCCGTGACTTCAAAGGTGGTAGCGACCAGAACCACTACAATAACTTTATTGAAGCGGTCCGCAGTCGTGAAGTCGATCACCTCAATGGCGACATCCTGGAAGGCCATCTTTCCAGTGCTTTGTGTCACACCGGGTTGATCTCGTACCAGATGGGTGAAGAAGTTTCGCCAACGGAATGCCTGGAACGAATGGAAGCGATCAAGACAACTGAAAACGTCCGTGCAACCATGGCACGTGTTCAGGATCACCTTCGCGACAATGGCGTGAACATTGACAGCGAAGGGGTCAAGCTGGGCCCCATGCTGGCCTTCGATCCGAAGAGCGAAACGTTCATCGGCAACGAAAAGGCAGACCAATACCTTAGCCGCGATTACCGCAAGGGCTTTGAAGTTCCTGCTGAAGGTAAAGTCTAAGCGACACGGTCAAATCGATAAGCGAAAACGCCAAGCCATGTGCTTGGCGTTTTCTTTTTCTTGTCCCTTGCTAAGGGAGAAGGTTAGGGTAAGGGGTAATAGCCGGGACAAGGTTCCCCCCGCACCCTCTCCGGCAATGAGCGAGGGGACACGATATAATGGGCTCCATGAATCCGTCGACGATAACTCCGCCGTTTCGCATCTTGTACGAGAAGGGTCCGTGTATCTGCGTGCAGAAGCAGGCAGGGCTGCTGACGCAAGCTCCGCCGGGGATCGACAACCTGGAAGTGCAACTTCGCGACTTCATTAAGCAGCGCGAAGCGAAGACCGGGAACATCTACCTGGCAATCATCCACCGGCTTGATCGCCCTGTGTCCGGAGCGATCGTTTTTTGCCGCAATGTCCGCGCTGCTCAGCGTTTGGCGGCGCAGTTTCGCGAACGCACCGTTTTGAAGACTTACTGGGCAATCGTCGAGGGCCGCCTCGAGCATTCGACCGGCGAGTGGACCGATCACGTGCGAAAGATTCCCGACGTGGCGAAAGGGGAGGTCGTTGACGCATCGGCCGACAGGGCCAAGTCTGCCCAGCTAAGTTATCGCGTACTTGCCGAGACCGATTCGCATAGCTTGTTGGAAATCGAATTAGGAACGGGGCGTTATCATCAGATCCGCCTGCAATGCTCCCGTCGTGGGTTTCCCGTGTTGGGCGACAATCTTTATGGAGGGTGCGAAGCGTTCGGCCCAAAAGTTGAAGACACGCGGCACCATCACATCGCGCTCCATGCCCGGCGGTTGCAGTTTCGGCATCCGATGGTGGAAGAGCAGGTCGACGTCACCGCACCGCTTCCCTTATCTTGGCAAGAGTCAGAGATTTGGCAGAAATTGAGCGATCAACTGGAAAGGGAGGTCCCGTCATGATTCGTCGTTATCGAGTAGGGTGGCTCTATACAATGTGTGGCGCCCCGATCCCGGATGCCACGATCATGGTGGAAGACGACCGAATCGTCAGCATCGAAGAAACAGGCATCTGGCACGACGCCGTCGACCTGAGTCAATGGGCCGTGATGCCGGCGCTGATTAACGCGCATACGCATCTCGAGTTCAGCAATTTAATCGATCCCCTGGGAACGCAGGGAATGAACTTTACGCAGTGGATCATGGAAGTGATTCGCTACCGGCAAGGGTTTGGCGAGAGTCTGGCGGTTGAGAAGGCGCAAGCCATTCGAAGTGGGCTCAAGCAGTGCGCCGAGCATGGTGTCGGCGTGGTGGCCGAGATCGCGACGTTTCCCCTGATGGAAGTTGCCTACGAGCGGCCCGACGTCCATGTCGTTTCAATGTTAGAGATGCTGGGATTGGATCGGGGCCGCGCGCAAGAGCGGCTTGACCAGGCCCGCGAGCATGCGGTTTATCCATGGTCGCACGAGAATGTCACCCCTGGGTTGAGTCCCCATGCGCCCTATTCGGCTAGTAAGGGGATGATCGACCAGTGCGTTGCCCTATCGCAGCAGCATCAATTGCCGATCGCGATGCACTTGGCCGAGTCGCTCGAGGAGCTAGAACTGCTCGAAAGAGGAACAGGCCCTTTTCGCGTGATGCTCGATAATATGGGCTTATTCCAAGAAACCGACTTTCCCGGCGGTAAGAGGCCTGCCGATTACATCGAGCAACTTGCCTCGGCGTACCGGGCGATGGTGGTGCATGGCAATTATCTTACAAAGCCAGAGATTGCATTGCTCAAGCAGCACAAAGAAACGATGAGCGTCTGCTATTGTCCACGTACGCATGCTTACTTCCGTCACGATCGCCATCCGATTGAATCTCTGCTGGCCGATGGAATTCGCGTGGTGCTCGGGACCGATTCGCGGGCCTCTTCGCCGGACCTCGACTTATGGGCCGAACTGCAACACGTGAGCGAGACCTTTCCCAATATCCCGGCCGAGCAGCTTTTGCCGATGGTAACGCGCGACGCCGCGTTCGCTTTGGGGCTGGAAGGATCCTTTGGGACGATTGATGCCGGGCAGAAGGCAATGGTCTCTGCTTTCGCGATCGGTAGCGATTGCCCGGATGTGCTCACCGCGATGCTGGGTGGTCAGCCGCGACTGTGGAACCTGGGAGTTGGTTTAACGCAACTCGACCTTGCCACTGCCTGAGGTGACTTTGCCGATCTCGAAAACGTCGCAGCCACCTTCGCTTAGCATCTTCTGGACGCTGGCGGCGTAATAGCTGCTGACAATAACGACCAGGCCAATGCCCATGTTGAAGACGCGGGCCATTTCTTCGTCTTCGATCTCGCCCAACTGCTGGATCCATGGGAAGACCGGCAGTTCAGGCCAGCTTCCCTTTTTGATCTCGACGTCCACATTCTTAGGCAAGATTCGCTCTAGGTTTTCCTGCAGGCCACCACCCGTAATGTGGGCGATACCGTGAACAACGTTCTTGATCTTGTAATGAGATAGAACGTTTCGAACCGGTTGGACATAAATCTTCGTCGGCGTCAGTAACGTTTCGCCAACGGTTGCCCCCAGCGATTCGATCGGATCGTCCAGTTTGAGCCCAGCAATCTCGAAGACGACTTTCCGAACCAGGCTGAACCCGTTGGAGTGGACGCCGCTAGAGGACAATCCCAGGACAACATCCCCATCGCCGATCGTCTTGCCGTCGATCAGATGCTTTCGATCGGCTACGCCCACGCAGAACCCGGCCATGTCGTAGTCGCCAACCTTATAAAGGTCCGGCATGATCGCCGTTTCTCCGCCGATTAATGCGCAGTCACTGTCGACACAGCCGTTGGTGATCCCGGTGACCAGTTGTTCCAGCAATTCGGGGTCGTCTTTCCCCATGGCGATATAGTCGAGGAAAAACAGCGGTTCGCCACCACAGCAGATCGCATCATTCACGCACATTGCGACCAGATCGATACCGACGGTATCGTGTTTGCCGCTGTCGATGGCCAGTTTGAGCTTCGTTCCTACCCCATCGGTGCAGGAAATAAGGACGGGATCTTCGTACTTTCGGGCGAACAGCGCGTTATCGAAGTCGAGTTTGAAGAGCCCAGCAAAGCCGCCATCTAGCTGCATCACCCGAGGAGAGAACGTCCGCTTCACCAACCGGGGAAGACGGGACATCGATTCTGCGTAAACGTCTAAGTCGACGCCGGCATCTTTATAGGTGGCTTTTGCCATGGTGGTTGTCAATCGAAACGAAGGGTTAGCGTCTAGAGACGACGATTTTCGGCCCCACCGCCAGGATTGTCAACGCACCTCGTTACCTGTTACTTCGTCTTCCTAAGGGAGAGGGCTAGGGTGAGCGTTAGGAAGCAGGTGCACGTTTCGCCCCTTGCCTTCACCCTCTGCCCAATGGAGCGAGTGGGCCCCATGCAAAATTTTCCCAAAATTCTTTCCGGGAAAACCTGCTACGGTTTTGAGCAGAATTTGCACATCCTCTAGCATCCAGAGAGGGGACCGTGTTCAAATGCGGGTATTAGAATGGTTAAAATGAGCCGGCAAAATCGGTGAAATGGGAAAAATAATCGTAGGCGGCTCCAAATCGCTACCCCTATTGGTCCGAACATTGCGGTTAATGCGGACAATCCGGGAGGACGGGTTGCCAACGCAATCCTAGTCTTCCCAAGCGACGCCATCGGCAGGTTGAACTCCTTCGAATCATTAAACTCTACGCAGGACCTACGCCTTAGCCCTAAGCTATTATTTCGCCAGACGATGCATCACGTGTTTTGAAGATAAAAAATTGGTTTTAGGAGGGGCGTCTTTTCCGGTCTGCTGCGAATTGGGTGGTAGTGTTTCAGCACAATCATTCAATCGAGGTCTTAGGAGGTTAGATCGGACAGTCGCCTATGCTTATGGTTCATCCGCATCCGGAGCTGCAATTTAGTCACGTGCTTCCTTATGGAGCCATCCTGCACGAACGCGGCGTACGGTTTGTTGTATTCAGCCGATCCGCCACGGCGATGCGACTATTGCTATATAAAAACGTCGATGATCGCGAACCAAGCGAAATCATCGACTTCGATCGTGAGACCGATCGCTGGGGGGATATCTGGAGTATCTTTATTCCAGGCCTGTCAGAAGGTCAGCTCTATCACTTTCAAGCCGAAGGGCCCTATAACCCCGACGAAGGCATGCTCTTCGACGGTCGGGCTCGGCTGATCGATCCTTACGCCAAGGCGCTCGCTGGCACATTCCAGTCAGCCGAAGACGGGATCATCCGTCCGCCCAAGTGCGTGGTGGTCGATGAAAGCTTTAACTGGGAAGGGGACCGCCATTTGAAGCGGGACCTGAGCGAATCGATCATCTACGAGATGCACGTCAAAGGGTTCACCGCCGATGAGTCGAGCGGTGTCGATAACCCAGGCACGTATCGCGGCGTGGTCGAGAAAATCCCGTACCTGAAGTCCTTGGGGGTAACCGCGGTCGAGCTGATGCCGATCCACGAGTTCCCCATGATGGACATGATGACCGGGAAAACACCCACCCGCGGCAACTATTGGGGTTACGACTCTATGGCTTTCTTCGCACCTCATCGGGGGTACGCGGCGAGCAAGAAGCCAGGTGGTCAGGTTCGCGAATTCAAAGAGATGGTCAAAGCCTTGCATCAGGCCGGCATCGAGGTCATTCTCGACGTCGTTTACAACCATACCTGTGAAGGGAACGAGAAGGGACCGATCCTCAGCTTCAAGGGGCTCGAGAATCAGGTCTACTACATGCTGGCCAACGGCGGCCGCGAGTATAAGAACTACTCAGGCTGCGGCAACACGGTCAACGGTAACCATCCGATTGTCCGTGAGATGATCTTTAACAGTCTGCGTCACTGGGTGCATAACTACCATGTCGACGGTTTCCGGTTCGACCTCGCGTCGATTCTAAGCCGTGACCGGAGTGGTAATCTGGTGGCGAACCCACCACTGGTCGAAGCCATCGCGGAAGATCCGATGCTGGCCGATACCAAGATCATCGCTGAAGCTTGGGACGCCGCCGGTGCTTACCAGGTCGGTTCGTTCGCCAACTTGCGTTGGGCCGAATGGAACGGTCGGTATCGCGACGACATCCGTAGCTTCTGGAAGGGCGAACCACACAAGCTCGGGGCACTTGCCACACGCTTGGCCGGTTCCAGCGACCTTTACCAGGCCGGTGGCCGTCAGCCGTACCACAGCATTAACTTCATTACGTCGCACGATGGCTTTCCGATGAACGACCTAACGTCGTACAATCACAAGCACAACGAAGCGAACGGCGAAGGGAACCGCGACGGCGACAACCACAACCTGAGTTACAACTATGGTGTGGAAGGTCCAACCAAGCGAACGAGCATCGAGAAGCTTCGCCGGCAGCAGATCAAGAACATGTTCTGCACCTTGCTCATGTCGCAGGGCGTGCCGATGATTTTGATGGGAGACGAAGTACGTCGAACGCAGCACGGCAATAACAATGCCTACTGCCAAGACAACGAAATCTCGTGGCTCGATTGGTCGTTGGTGAAGAAGAACGACGAGATGCGTCGTTTCGTGCGGGCCCTAATCGCGTTCCGTCGCGATCAGCCGACGGTGCGTCAGAAGCACTTCCTGGGCGGTTACCCAACCGGTCGTCGTGGTTTGTTCGACGTGAATTGGTACAACAATCTTGGCACCGCAGTCGATTGGGACAGCGGCGACTCGATGTTGACTTGCCTCTTCGCCGCTCCGACCAAAGACAACGATTCCGAAAACTTCGGTCGCGATGTCCTGCTGCTGATGAACGGAAGTGCTTCGCCGCAACAGTTCATTCTGCCACCGGTTGCCAAGGGAACCAGTTGGCGGATGTTCGTCGACACGGCGGCGACTTCGCCGAGCGATGTCTACCCAGACCTGAACGGCCCACGCCCACCAGCGGCTGGCAAGTTTGTGATGCCAGAACGCAGCGTGCGGATTTACGTGGCTTCGCGATAAGTTCGCGTGCGGTGATAAAACGATTTAAAATGGCGGCTTGGAAACGAGCCGCCATTTTTTTGTTTTGAAGGTGAGAAAGAACGAGTTTTTGGTGTCTGTGAACGGAATCCAAAACTGGGTCGAATCGATTGGCTGCGAATTCCGGAGCTTTCGTTGGACGCCCCTTTTGAATTGCCTGCGTAGGCTTCAATAATATCGAGATAAACCAGTAGCTAGGCGAGCCACAAACGCATAGAAAATCGATAGGCATTGTTCAGCTGTCGCGATCCGGGAAGCTCTTTTTAAACATCGAAATCCGTGTTTGGGTTTGATATACTTCGCATGTCCTGGTGAGACCCCTTTAACACGCTACTTGCTATTCGGGATGCGTTTCATAATGGCGAAGTCTTTTGATGCGGCGACATTCTTGGCAAATATTAAAGATCATGGGCTGCGAGGTTTCATGCAGCAATACGTTTCTACGGGAACAGCATTGTCTTTGGATCAAATCAAGTTTCTGATATTTAATACATGTGATAGCGACAATATTACTGATCGTGAAGTGCGTGATATTAACTACATCGTTCGGAATTACCCACTACTGCAAAGTGACCGCCCCAGAATTATGCAGTTAGTGCGTCGATTTACCAGCGATCGCACGCGGTTTCAAAAGTACCGCGGGTTTTCCGACTATGACTTGTCGACCTTAACCAACGATTTTCTCAAAGCACGTCATCGTGCAACAGCATGTGCATTGCTTTTTCTGCCGTTGGTTGGCGGGCACGGTTTTTCCAACTGGCAGCATGAATATCTGCTAAGGGGGACGTTCTCAATCAATTCTTCTCATCCCGGCGTTAGTATCATATGCCGTAGGTTCAGTGCAGTTGCAGAGTATTTTGGTAAAGCTGACTTTGTGTATCGGATCATGCAACCTGTTCGATCGCTGAGAAATCCGAATAAGATGTCAATTCCTCTTGCGATGGCGAACCGGCATGATGATCGGCGATATCGAATCTTTATTTCACAAAACTACTTTAATCGAGGTAGTGATAATTTTCGACAAAGCATTCTGATTCATGAGATGATCCATTGCTTGTTGCATCACCGACAGGACGAGCATGTGGATGGTCATCCGGGCGCTGTTCGATCCAGTGGGGGCTTGCCGTTGGGTGTGAGGTTTAATCAAGCGATTGGGAATCCTTACTGTTACCAATGGTTTTCGTTTTGGTATGACAATACAGGCTTGTGGACCCAAATTCCAGCGGAAGTCCGCCGACGGGCTACATCGAGGACCAATAATTTAAATTCAGGAAGCAGGAGTCCTAGGGGCGGAGGTAGTTCATCCACGCGTCGCCGCTTGCGTTGAAAGGCTTAATGATGCTTGTGTGCAAAGTCTACGTGGCTTCGCGATAAGTTCGCGTGCGGTGATAAAACGATTTAAAATGGCGGCTTGGAAACGAGCCGCCATTTTTGTTTCGAAGGGAACCATGAATTCGCGAAGGGCCATACTGCAGTTCTCGATTGCCGAAGTGATTACCGTCTTAACGGTGTTCTGTTTGCTGATTGGCACGATCTGGACGCCGTGGTGGATGCTAGAGTGGATCTTCTTTGGGGTTGCGATAGTTGCTCTCTTAACGACCGCTCTCGCTTGTACTGCCATAGGAGAAACCAGGACGTTCGCCGCTGGATTCTCGATTCTGTTAATCGGTTACCTGACGCTGTCGGTCATCACTCAGGCCACGGCTAACGCATACTAAGTCGTTGGCAGGCCTATGATTTCCGCTAGGAAGTTCACGTTCCAGCCTGCCATACGCCGCCGCATCACGATGCTTTCCTTGCTTTTCTGCTGTTTGATCAAGCTGATC
>NZ_JABRWO010000024.1 GCF_013618625.1 Bremerella alba
GCTTTCATGCGGTAGTAGGTCCACGCAAAGAACCGTTTCTCTTGGTAGGACAACGGCTCTTGGATTGGTTGTTTGCTTCGACGGATTTCCCGCTCGCGGTAACGATGGTGAAGCTGGCGCTCGCGTTTTGGTCTAGGCTCCAGTGGTGGAAGCTTAGGAGGTTGGCACTTCTTGGGCTTCTCGATTGTGGGCGGATCTTCCTCGGGGAATTCGTACGCTTCGATCTCGGGATCGATGGGTACTACCAAGGGGTCTGCCCGGTAGCTGGGACCTGCTTCGTCCATTACTCGCGTGAAGTGTTCTTCCTCGGTTACTTGCGGGGGTTCTTCGGGCGGTTCCGGTGCTCGAAACTCGCCGGCTTCCTGGGCTTCTTGTCTTCGAATGATCGCGCTCAAGGTTGCCCCTTGCGGGCGGCCCAAGGGATCGTTGCCGTACTCGGCCCGATGCATGGGGTTCTCGAAGGGTGGCTCCTCGGGAGGCTCGTCGGCCAGTAGTGCCAGGACTTCGCCGCAGCAGGGGCAGAGGAGTCGGTTGCCATCGATCACGGCAACCTGCGAACCGTGCGCGGAGGCGCCCGGCTCGTGTTTTTCAGGTTTTTCGTGGTGATGGGACATAACGGTGCTCTTTAGTGGTGTTGGGTTTAGTTTAAGTAGGGCCCGCGTGTCGCGGGTCGCGAAGCGGGTACCAGGCGTCCGACCCGCGACACGCGGGGCCCTACGGTTTGCTGCTTATCTAGCAGCGAACTGGGTACGGATTTCGTATGCCTAAAAAGAAAATAGGCACGGTGCCGGGGAAGCGTCCCCTGGGCATGATTTAGATATATCAGCCTGGTGTAGCATATGTATAGTGCTCAAATGAAAATTTTTGGGGATTCGCGCGGAACCGGGTACCAGGCGTCCGGCCCGCGTTCGCGTGAGGACCTACGGACGTGCTTCTAGCGTTCTTACGGCGGCATTGTCAACGTGATGGTTGCACAACGATTTCCCCGCGAAAACCGCATGTTCGGCACCGTTTTACGCTGGGTAAATGGGCCTGGGGGCCGCTTTTGTTTTCGGGGCGTAGGTTCGACATATGTCTGACAAGTTATCCCCATCTCAGAGCGACAGATGTGGAGATTTTGTGAAGACCTAAGTCGTTGCCTGATCGCTTGTTGGTGCCGCCTGCTAGCAGAATTTTAATTTGGCGAGGTCTTATCTGGTGGAATGCCACCCAGGTGAGTGCGTAGAATTCGTGCCTCTTAGAAGTTGGCCCCGCTCCGCGAGAAGAATTGTGGGCGTGCCGGGCCCATTTGGATCACGTCTCGAAAGGATAGGAAGCCAAGTCCGCATGGAAGAACCAACTGTCGATCTCGCCGCAACCGATACCACCCAACCTTCGGTCGATGCCGAGGATACTGCTACTGAAACCGCTGTTGAAAGTGCCGCGTCCGAGTTTCCCCTCAGCGAAGAGTTGCTGTCCAAGTTAGAAGAAGCTTCGGCTCCTTACTTGGGTCAGTGGACCAAGTTGATCAGCACGACCAACTGGGACAAAGGAAAGATCATTTATCAGTGGCGAACGTCTCTGCAGGAAGCAGGGGCACCCACCGCCGAGTTTGCCGACGATGCCTGGGCTCGCCGCGTGGGCGGTGTCACCGGACAGCATGTCGGGCGATTGCGCCGCGTGTTTGAGCGTTTCGGTGATAACTATCCCACCTACGAAGGTCTTTTCTGGAGTCACTTCCAGGCCGCCATCGAGTGGAATGATGCCGAGATGTGGCTTGAGGGTGCTGCCGAGAATAAATGGTCGGTCGCCTCGATGCGAAACCAGCGTTGGGAAACGATGGGCAAGCTCGAATCAGATCGCCCGGACGACGACATTGTCGCTTCTGAGGTAGACGAGGATTACCAACCAGCCCAAGGCAACGATGGTGAAGTCCATGGTTCCATTGGCGAAATGGACGGCCCTCTGCACGAAGGTCCCGATTTCGGCGAGGAAGATCAAGACTCGCACGCACGAGAATCTGGCGGGCTGGCCGAAGGGGAAGTCGGTGATGCGACCGAAGCGCCTTCGTTGGTGAAACCATTTGCCGAAATTGGCTCGATGCCAGACGACGTACTGGACGCTTTCGAGGCTTTCAAGCTGGCCATCATTCGCCACCGCAGTGCCAACTGGGAAGAAATCAGCCAGGAAGACATGGTCAGTTGCCTGGAATCGCTGAAGGTTCTGGTCAATGCTCCGAGTGGCGAGCCTGCCAAGGCTAAGAAGCCGACTGCAGAAGGGGAGAAGCCTGCACCGTTTTAATTCTGTGTGCAGATAGTTGCTGACCAAGCGAGAGACTTACCGCTGAGCTACGCGGGGCTTTCCCATCGTCTAAGCATATTGAAGGCTATCGGCCTATGGGTTCGATAGCCATTTTTTATGCGCCGACCCGACTCTAACGATTCTGCCGATCGCACCGGCCATGCAGCTTAGATAGTTCGTAATTGGCCCCTACGGTTTCCTTGCGAAAGGGGCATCTGCGACGAAAGCTTCCAACAAAGTCTCGTCGTTTTTTGAGTGGAAGCATCCTATGTCTTATCTTGTCGTATTTGCCGGGCTGTTAGGTTTGACCCTGTATATGGACCTGACGATTATCATGTCGGCTGGCATCATTTTGGTTGGCATGACCATCTGGGCCGTACTGATGAACCGCAAGCTCCATATTCCGAAGTGGTAGGCCAGGCCAGGCTAGTCTTCTTCGTTCAGCCAGTCCATCAGCATGGCATAGTCACTCGCCGTTTTTACCTTCGAGCCGCGGTTGTGCGCGACCGTCTCCCAGAAATAGTTGATATGCTCTTGGGGCATTAGAGCGGCGATCCTGTATTCCGGCCCGAACAACTCTCCTACAAGCAAACCAACGCGGTAACGGGTCATATTGTCTAAGGTGGAATCCAGCGACATGCCCTCGATCAGAACACGCGTCTTCCCGGTACGTTGGCATGCAACGTGAGCCTGCTTGATTAAATCTTCCCAATCCTCAGGGACATGGTCCCCTGAGCAGACAAACTCAAGATAATCGGGGTGCTCGATCAGTTCGATGCGAAGCTGGGTCATGATCTCTCAAAAGATTTAAGCGGAACGTGCACTGCCAACTCTATTTATGCTTGCGGATTCTTTAAAAACAAGCCTGGAAATCGCTTCGCATGAATTAGTCGTCACTCAATAACCAGCTCAGCAAGCTCTCGCGGTCGTTGCTTGCTTTGACGATCGCTCCTCGATTGGTCGCGACATTCTCCCAAAACGAGTCGTTTTCAGCCCAAGGAGAGAACGCCGCGATGCGAACCGAGGCCCCGAACGCTTCACCGACTCGGATCGCCAAGCGATAGACGACCATCGCATCCGTTGGAATCGATTGATCGCTTTGACTTCGATCGACGAAAACTCTTCGTTTCCCCGTTTTCTCGGTAGCCTCAACCATCGCTTGCAGCAGGTCGTTGAAAAACGCTTCGTCGATTGCTGAACCGGGAACAATAAACTCGAGGTGCTCTGAGTGTTCCACGTAGGGATGTTCAAATTGGGACATGGCAAAATGCAATCCAGACGGTGAGCCCTTATTGTTCGCTAAGAAGCCAATCGAGCAGGCTCGCCCGATCGACGTCCGATTTCGCAATCGCCCCGCGATTGCTCGCGACGGTTTCCCAAAAATTGTCTTCATCCCAATCAGGACGCAAAGCGGCAATGCGAACACGGACGCCGAATGTCTCGCCGGTGCGGATTCCCATTCGGTAGCGGACCATCGAATCGACCCGATTGGTCAAGCCAGAAGCATCGATGAAGACTCGAGATTTGCCCGTCTTCTGGATGCTTTCGACGATTTCGTGCATCAGCTTAACCCACGCGTCTTCCGTAGGATCTCCCGATATTACGAATTCGAGATACTCGGGATGTTCAACCATGGCGATGCTCTGGTTCGACTACCAGGCTCTATATATGAGATGAGTCACGAAGAGAAGAGATACGCCAATCAAAGCGTGCGATCGATAACCGGAAAACGATTCCGCTTGGCAACCTTGCTTATTGCAACTTCTCTAAAAATCCACACAACGATTTCCCCAAACCTTCAATCGTTTCTTGCTGCTTGGAATCGTTCAGGGAGCCATTCTCAGCAAACGCATTACTGGCCCCTGAAATAGCCATTTGCTTGGGCAGCACGATCACACCAATATTTTGCAGGATGGCTCTCACATGAACCAAACCACGAAGTCCCCCTAAAGCCCCCGGCGAAGCACTCATCAGTGAGCAGACCTTACCGCTGTAGGCTGCCAGCGGGCCTTCGCCTTCCATCGGTCGCGATACCCAGTCGATCGTATTCTTCATAAGAGGAGTAATCGAACTGTTGTATTCGGGACACGAAAGCAACAACCCCTGATGCGCCAGGAATAACTCTTTCAAGGCCTTCCCGTTTTCCGGAATCCCTTGCTCTGCTTCCAAGTCCGCGTTGTACAACGGCATCGGAAAGTCGGCTAAATCCAGCAGGGTGACTTCGGCACCGGCATCTTGGGCCCCCTTCACGGCGATCTTAATCAGCCTCTTGTTGAAAGAATCGCGTCGGGTACTTCCAGCGAAAGCGAGAATCTTCGGTCGGCTCATGGTCGGTGGCTCCTGCGGATTGTGACTTCGAAGCTGAACCATCATGGTAGCAACCCAAGCAACCAGAACAAATGACCATGATCCATGGGAAGCGACGTTACCTAGAAAAAAGAGACAAGCCCCTGCGATCTGTCACAGCACGCGCTTGTGCGCTGCGAAACCCGCGGTTCGTCTCTTTCTCTGTTTCCATTTGGCATGCACGCGACGACGTTTCCGAGGGCACCCAAGGGTCAGACGCTAACCGAGCGCGAAAAGTTCCGGACCACATTCTTGTGTGACGACTTCGCCGAAGAGAGTATGCGCGTGGCAATCGTAGACCACCACCGGCATGATCTTGCCGATCTGACGCGGGTTGCCATCAAAGACAACGATCCGGTCGCAGTGCGTTCGCCCGATCAACTGCGTTGCATGCGGATTCTGCTCGGCCTGGGCATGCTTGATAGCCGTCTTGCTGGGGCCTTCGACGAGGACCTGAACCGTGTCGCCAATCAGTTTTTGGTTGTCTTCCAGGCTGATGCGGTTTTGGACCGCCAGCAGGTCGTTGTTTCGCTGCTGTTTGACGTGACGAGGAATGTCGTCGATGAACATTTCCGCGCCGCGGGTACCTTCGCGTTCGCTGTACTTAAAGATGAAGCTGTTTTTGAAGCGGCACTCTTCGACCAGTTCGACCGTCTTCTGGAAGTCCTCTTCCGTCTCGCCGCAGAAGCCGACAATAAAGTCGCTACTTACCGCGTAGCCGGGCACGATCTCGCGAATCCGCGCCATCATGTCGCGATAGTCGGCCACCGTGTATCCACGCTTCATCCGCTTGAGGATTTCGTCGGAACCACTTTGCAGCGGCACGTGCAGGTACGGCGAGACCTTGCTCAAATCGCGAACCGATTCGAGCAGTTCGCGGGTCATGTCTTTCGGGTAATTGGTGACGAACTTAATGCGTTCGAGCCCTTCGATCTCTTGCAGTTCGGTCAGCAGATCGGCCAGACGCCAGAGCTTGCCGCTGGCGTCGGTGGCCTTATAGCTGTTGACCGTTTGGCCTACCAACGTGATTTCAGCCGTGCCATGCTCGGCCAGGTGACGGCACTCGCGGAGGATGTCTTCCGGCGTACGGCCTTGCTCGGGACCTCGGACACTCGGCACGATGCAGTACGTGCAGAACTTGTCGCAGCCAATTTGAATTCGCACGTAGGCCTGAAACGGCGTTGGACGCATCTCAGGATCGCGCAGCGGGTCGAAGCTTTCGTGGCTGCGAGTGATTTGATCGCGGGTACCGTCTTTGCGGCCCAGGCTGACTTCAATCTGCTTCCCTTCGCCTGAGTTGATCTTGTCGATCATCGAAGGAATTTGATGCAGTTGCCCCGGCCCGACAATCAAATCGACGTAGGGTGCGCGGGTGAAGATCTTGTGCTGATGGTTCTGGGCCATGCAGCCCATCACTCCGATGACCTTCTCGGGGTTCTTCTCTTTCAAGTCGCGCAGCACGCCGAGGTGACTGTAAGTCTTGTTTTCTGACTGGGCACGAACACTGCACGTATTGAAGAGCAGGGTATCGGCTTCTTCCGGCTTGGTGGTCAGCACGTAGCCCTGCTTGCGCAGCGAGGCCACGACGAGCTCGCTATCGAGCATGTTCATCTGACAACCGACGGTTTCAATAAATAGACGTTTTTCCATGCGGACGGATCTTCGTATGGCTGGTTGGGCAGATGGCTTAGCGTGGCAGTTGCCACTGCGGGATGGTCTGGCAGTGGATCTCGTGGGTCCCCATCTTAGACTGCTGGACTAGTCAGCAGGGGTTCCCCCTCAATTACGTTCCAAGACTAAGCGGCTTCTTTGTGTTTCTGCTTGATAAATTCTTCAAACTGCTTTTGTTCGGCGAGTTCATGGGCCTTGCGTTCATCTTCGGCCTGCTGCTTGAGGGCTATCTCGCGCAGGCGACGGAATTCCTCCTGGAACTGCCGTTCCAAGCGAATACGACGCACCCTCATCAACCGCACCAATCCCATGATGGCGATGTAGGAAGCGACGGCAAATAGAACGATGTCCCAGCGACTCACAGCATATAATCCCGCGTCCGTGCAGAAAACCAACGGTGTATCTTAAACAACGACCCCAGTTGGGGGCGAGAGGGATTTCCGCGGCAAACTGGGTAAAACAGGCCAGAAACGGGTTATTCTGCGGTCGAAAGCTTCGATTCCGATAGCAAGCGATCACCTACCTTCGGATGGTGACCATGCACGAAGTCGGCTACCTGCATCGGTTTCTTGCCTGCGGGTTGAATGGTATCGATGATAATTTGACCATCCTTTGCCGCAAAATACAGGCGATCTTCCGCCACCACCGAGACCGACCCGGGCGAAACACCCGGCAGGGGTGGCTCTCGCAAGAGGCGGATCTCTTTGAGGATAATCCGCAGCGGCGGCTTTTCATGCTGCTGCAGGTGGGTGAAGCAGCCGGGCCAAGGCTGAAACGCCCGAAATTTGTTGTAAATCAACTCGGCGGAGTCGTTCCAATCGATGTCCGCATCCGATTTGGCCAGTCGTGGTGCCTTGGTAGCAGACGACTGGTCTTGAACCTGGCCAGGGGTGCCGTCGGGGCCATGGTTCTGCAACATCTCAATCGACTCGAGCACGGCCGGTACGCCCAAATCTGCAAGGCGTGGTTCTAGCTCGACGGTTGTTTCCGTCGGACCGATCGGGGTTCGCACGACCTTTAAACAAGGTCCCCCGTCGAGCTTCGGTGTCATGTGAATGACTGTGATGCCTGTTTCCTCGTCCCCACTGAGAATCGCCCAGTTGACCGGTGCCGCGCCGCGATACTTCGGCAAGATCGAGCCGTGCAGGTTAATGCCACCGTAGGTCGCCGTGGCCAGGATGTAGTCCTTCAAGATTTGTCCGTAGTCGCACACCACCAACAGATCTGGCCGAAGATCGGTAAGCAGATCTTTCGCTTCTTCGGTGTTCACGCTCGCGGGGTCATGAATGGCAATCCCATGCGCATTGGCTACATCACGCATGGGCGTGGGAATGGAAGACTTCCGTCGATGCACCGACCGCACCGGCTGCGAAAAGAGGCAAGCGACTTCATGCTCGCTGGCAACAAGGGCCTCGAACGTGGGAACAGCAAACGGCCCAGTCCCCATCATGACGATTTTCATAGAGAGTCCGATGGATAGTTTTCAGTGTTCAGTTTTCAGTGTTCAGCCAGAAGAGGCCTCGCGACTGACGCATGCGAAAGTCATGTGATGTTTAGAACCCTGTCTCCTTCAAGCTGAAAACTGAACACGTCACCCTGAAAACTAACTACGCATACTTTTGTTCGAGTTCATCCTGAAACTTCTTGATCGCTTCGTCGGTGGGCAGCTTGCCTTCGCCCCGCAGGCGTTCGAAGGTTAACTCGAATTGGTCGACCTGCGGCTGAATATCGTACAACGCGTCTTCGTCCATGCGATCGGTGAACATCACACCGTCGAGGTGGTCGGTCTCGTGCTGCACACAGCGGGCGAACATCCCGTCGACCTTCTGCTCAAATTTTTCGCCGTTGGGCATGTACGCGCTAAACATGATCTCTGCCGGACGCATCACGGGGCCATACACGCCGGGCAAGCTGAGGCAACCTTCTTCGGCTTCGTCCGATCCGGTACCCCGGTTGATGGCCGGATTGATGAAGACCAGTTCTTCGCCTTCTCCCTTTTCGCCGGCCAGGTTCATGACGAAAAACCGCAGCGGGATACCAACCTGATTGGCGGCCAGGCCAATTCCCCGGGCCTCGTACATCAGATCGAACATCCCGGCAATCATGCCGCGAAGCTCCGCGTCGACGCGTTTGACAGGCTTCGATTTATAACGCAGCGTAGGGTGGGGAAAGTGAATAATCTGCAACGTAGCGGTCCTAAGAGCCGGGCCCAAACAACAGGATCAGGCCTCGCATATCCATGCGGAAGCGAGGCCGCGAAACGATCCATTATAGGAAGAATTGAGAACCGGTCGACCGGCACTGACTTTCCGCAAGCTGCTTATGCTCAGGCAGTAACCGATTCACTTTGACCTTGGCTGCGTTCCAAGCGAACGACTTGGGTGCGAAGATCCACTCCTAAAGCATCGAGAATACGATTGGCCCTTTCCAAGGTCGCACCGTGGTATTCGTTGCGTTCGTCCCGAGATACTTGCGATTCGTGCACTCCTAGACGCTTTGCCAGATCTCGTTGCGAAATCCCCTGGGCAATCCGTAGAGCGATTAAGAGACGGCCCACGCCGTAGAAGTTTTCAACCTCTTCGAATTCCCCTCGCTTCAGCCGCTCGTAGCTGGTCACTTCCTCCTTGAATTGTTCGTGAAAGGATCGAATCGGTCCCATTGCCCGTTCCACCTCCTCTTGCGTCAGATCCATGCTCTCTAGTGCTTGGCGTTGGGCTTCGATGCGTTCGGCTTCCTGCTCAATACGCTGCACCGCCTCTTGATACTCGGCCTCGTTACGAATCATTTTGCACCTCCAATTTTCAGGATTCCCTTGGGGTGATTTCCGAATCGGGTTCGCCGAAATGCGGCCGGAAACTCAAGTGGATGGCCAAATTCATCTTCAATTCCCGAAGGCTGTCCAAAGTGGGCATAGAGCTCGACACGATATTGATGCCACATTGGAAGTTGGCGTTTGGGATACCCCCGATAGGGACGACGCGATGCCGGGTCCCAGGTCCATATCTTATGGGGATCCAACAAGTTCAATTCTCGTTCCAGCTTCCCGCTGATGAACTGGTGGGCATCGCACACGAAGTATCCATCAATATCGTTTGGGTGATCTTTCTCTTCCGCAAACGAACCATCGACGAATATTTGATCGATTCCAACACGCCAAAGCTGATGACAGAGAACCGAAAGATTCTGAACCAATTGAAGTCGCCAATGCTCGTCCCATGTGGGGGCGCGAATACTGGATTGTTTCACCAGAATCGATCGACGCAACTCGTCCAGGGACATCTCATAGTCGCCAGGAGGGAGTAGGCCTTGGTCGGTAAATTCTGGCAACATCGGCAGCCTCTGCTTACCTAAATATAGGCCAACTTGACGCGAGAGGCAAACTTGACACCTTTGTCAAGTGAATCAGCAGTGCAACCGTTATGCAGGCCGACTCCGACCGTGTACCGGGTAGACACGCGGTTCGTCTGATTCCTCAGCGACTGCGGTGGGGGTATCTCCATCGCTGGAGGTCTCCTCGGCAGGCTCTTCCGTGGCGTTCTCGTCGTCCTTTCGCTTGTTCCGCGCCTTACGATCGGGCCGGAAGACACGTCCCAGAGGGCCAGCGAGCAGGGCCGGCAGGAAGATCAGGTCACCGACCAGGGCGACCGCCAGCAGCGTGACCATCAGGTAACCAAAACGCTGCGTCGGCGTGAAAGTGCTAAATGCGAACACGGCAAGCCCCAGACCGCCAATGATGGTTGTCTGGAACATGGCCATCGCACAGCGGCTGTAGGCCTCTTTAATGGCCCGGGCACGCGTATACCCTTCGTCCAATCCCCAGCGGAACCAGGTCAGGAAGTGGACCGTATCGTCGACGGCCACACCCATCGCCACGCTGGCGGTCATCATCGTGCCGATATCGACTTCGATGCCGGTCCACGACATAAAGCCGAACACGATACAGATCGGAAAGACATTCGGCAGCATCGAGATGAGCCCTGCTCGGAAGCTTTTAAGCACCATCATCATCACCAAAGCAATCAGGGCAAACGCCCAGATCGTGCTTTCGATCAGGTTGCTCAACAGCGTACGTGCGGCCTTGTAGACGACCGGCACCACGCCCGTGTAGACAAGCGACACCGGCCGACGATCGCCACTGTACATCCGGGGAGTCTCTTCCCCACTGTATTCATGGGCAGTGACGTCGAAGGTCCCTTGAATGTTGGCGTTCTCGGCAATCGCCGCCATGTCGTACATCGGGTTGGGCTCGATCAGCACGATGTAATCCGAGTGTGTCTTGTCGGCCAAGATGTAATCTAAGCGATCCTGAGTGTGCGTGCCGGGGTCATGATCGACGAGCTTGATCCGGGCGTTGACGAGCAAATCGCGAAGCGTTTCCGAGAACACTTTCGTCGCATCGAGGTGGCCATAGCGACCAAGCTCGGCGGACTTGTCTTCGCTAACCGCTTCGTTCGCCGACGCGTAGTTCACGCCCAGCAAAGCAACCTTGGCGTTGACGTAGCCGCGGCCGTCTCGGTCTTTGTCGATCTGTGCCAAAATCTGATCACGGGCCTGATAGGCGTCCAAGATCGGCTCGGTGACCTGCTTTAAATCGTTAACAAAATCACCGTAGTCGATGTTCTCTAAAGCACCCAGTCGCAGGCTCACACGCCACAACTCAGCGCCGTTCTTCTTGTCGACGCGCAAGTAATCGGACTTCACGAACTCTTTGAAGGAAGCTTCCAGTTGTTTGCTATAGGCATAACGCTCCGATAACGAAGCCGTGCTGCTGCCGGCATCAGGCAGTTCCGGAGCAAACGTCAGGGCCGACATCGGTGGGCCCACTACCTTGGCCCCCTCAGGTCCCAGGTACTCTTCGACGACGCTCGCCACGCGCTGGGCCATCTCCATGCGTTCCAGAAATTTGTACTGGAACTTCGGATCGACCTTGTTCTCGGTAGCCAATGCCAGCGGATTGAGCGCCTTTTCTGGTGCTTCCGGGTCTGCTTGATCGTAGTACAGCATCTCGGGTTCAACACGGATGACCAGTTCCATGGGAACCAGCTTGCCGAGGTTATCTTCTAACCAGGCATAGTCCTGAATGATGCGGGACTCATTGTCAAACATCTTCAGAAGTTGAACGGATGTCTTCAGGTATTGCAGCCCGAACGCGAAGAAGAGGAACATGGCCAGGCAGCCCAGGGCAACCTTAATATTGTTGGCGATCACGAAATCGCCGATTCGATCGCCGATGCCACGAATCCATATCCCGGTCGGAGAAGATTCGATCGGCTTGGAATCGCCCTTCTTCTTCACGGCATTGGGGGGCCACATCTGCAGCGCCGCCGGCAAGTAGGTGAACAAGAGAATCAGCGTTGCCAGAACGCCCATCGCCGAGAATATCCCGAACTTATGGATCGGCGTAATGCTGCTGGTCGCCAGCGAACCGAGCCCCACGGCCGTGGTCACTGCGGCGATTGTGCAGGGATACCAACCGTGAGAGATCGTCAACTCGGGCGCATTGCGGAGCGTGCCCGTTTCGTTCACCACATCGCGGTAGTAGTTCACAATATGGATTGCGCCCGATAAACCCAGCACGTACACGACGGCTGGCATCGACATAATCACGGCGTCGGTGGTCGGGTCGAGCCACCAAATGAAACGGCCAGCGGTCCAGTAAATCAGCGATAGGCTCGTCACGGCGCTAATACCGCCGACGAAGAACACCATGATCGTTAGCTTGATGCTCCGCAAACACAGATACGAAAGCCCCAGTCCGATGATCACGCTGAAGCTGACCAGGCGGGCTAACGTGCGTTCGCCTTCTTCATCGATCGAAACGTTATCGACCGGTGGGCCGCCCAGGCGAAGCTCGTCTGGGTCAACGCCGGCTTGTTCGGCAAGCTGCAACAGTTGCCCTTCTTGTCGGCCGAGCACGCCATGCCCCATTGTGCGACGCAAGTCGACCTTACCAGCATCGGTTAGCGTGACAATTAAGCAGGTCTGCTTGCCATCGGGACCAAAGAGCGTGCCGGTCAATCGCTTCAGGGCCTTCTCGCGGGCCGCTTTCAACTCTTGGTCGCTAGGGTCATCGTCCCGCACCAGGGTGCCGCCGGGGGCAGACAACTGGGCCAGAACATCGGGGCCCGTCGTGACCGATTTGAAGAGTCGTGCTTGAAGCAGCTTCGGTTTCTTGTAGTACTCTTCATGGACTTTCTTGACGTAGTCCCCTTCAGCCGTGTTTCCCCCGGTGAAGATTCGCTCGCCGGCACGACCCACGGCACCAATCACCGTGCTTTGGCCATTCCACTTGTAGATTTCGCCATTTTCCAGAAGGTAGTACCAGGTCGCATCGTTGCCGAGGAACCATTTCTCGTTTTGCCCGGCCCAACTTTGATGCTGGTCGCCAGGGTAATAGAGTCCTAACTCGTCGCCAATGAAGTCTGGCAGGCGATGATCGTTAGGAACGCTGTCCTTCTCTTCCTCGGTCAGCGGCGGCGGTACCAACAGCCGCGAGAGATAATCGAGTCGTTGGTCATCGGCCGAGCAGCCATCCCAACTGATCAGTACAAACTGCTCGCCCAGGAAGTGATCGCGAAACCAATCGAGTTCCGAGGTTTCCGCAAAGTCGCTGGGAAGCCAGTCTTTGACGTCGTTCCTCATCTGCTCCAAAGACAAGCGAGCCCCGCGCAGCGCAAAGGGCACGAGGAAGAAAATCGCCATCAATATGAACAGGGCGTAACGCTCGAAGAATGTAGGTCGACGCATCTGCATCAAAATCCGCTCTTTGAGAATCCTTGAGCAACTTGGATCGAGGTAAATCGGACGCTCAGACCAAGATCCAACGCCACCGGCTCTGCCAATGGTCGCGGCTATGAGAACTCGGCTCTGATTACCGCTACCTCACAGAATTTCCGCTACTTGCTGCTTTCTACGCAAAACGATCAAAACTTCGCTAATTTTTGCGTTTGTAAGCGATTAAAGCTACAGTTTTCTTCAAGTTGAGTCTATGGCAGGCGCATCTATCCCAGGCTGCGCACATTCGCCAATTGTAAACCATGACGCTTTCCAGGACCTTCGCACCGCAGAAAAAGAAGATCCGCACCACTCGCGGTAAGGTAGAATACGGCAACTTCGTCCAATTAAGAACCTGTTTCCAAAGAAGGAGCCCTCGGTAATGACGACGCCACTTGAGACACTCATTCAGGCCGGCACGAAAGTTTGGCTCGATTCCATCGATCCCCAGTTAGTCGATTCCAATTTCAAGTTGGGTGTTTCCGGGGCGACTTCCAACCCCGTCATCGTCTCGGACCTCCTAAAGTCGGGACAGTTCGACACTTGGATCGAAGAGCTGACCGCACAAGGTAAAGAAGCCCACGAGATTGCCTGGACGATCACCGATCGACTCGTTCAAAAGGCGCAAGACGTCTTTCTGCCAGTATGGGAACGAACCGAAGGAAACGACGGCTACGTCAGTTTCGAGCTGGATCCGCTGCTGGAAGACCCTGACGGCAACATGCCGCACGATGAACGCGTTAAGCAGTACATCGAGCTGGGCAAGAAGTGGGGCGTGGGCCACAAGAACCGCATGATCAAGGTCCCTGCGACGCCTGCGGGCATCGATGCGTTGGAAGAACTTTGTGCCGCTGGTATCACGCTGAACGTGACACTTTGCTTCACCATGCGGCAATATCATGCAGCTCGCGAAGCTGTCTGGCGCGGTGCTCAGCGACGCGAATCGACCGACGCTTTCAAAAGTGTCTACTCTATCTTTGTCTCCCGCGTCGATGTTTATTCCGAGAAACATTTGCCTGACCTCAGCGACGCCGCTCAGGGGCAGCTCGGTATTGTTAACGCAAAAAACATCTGGAAAGACAACGCAGAGTTCTGGGCCGATAAGAACCTGAAACTGCAGCAAGAGCTGATCTTCGCGTCGACTGGCACGAAGCTCCCTTCGGACCCAGCGTGGAAGTATGTCGCGGCCTTCGCCGGAGACGGTATCGAAACCAACCCGCCCAAGACGAACCAACAGGTTCAAGAGAGCGGCCAGTCCTTCGATCGCGAGATCGATCAGATGCCGCCGACAGAAGTGCTCGAAGAATTCGAAAGCAAGGTCGACTACCAGCACCTGGAGAAGACCTTGATGGAAGAAGGGATCGCCAAATTCGCCGATCCGCAAAAGGCCTTGCTCGAATTGATCGAGTCGAAGAAAGCAGCCGTTTAGGGTTGCTCTCTAGAATTGCCTTCTGCCCAATCGAGCAAAACCCAAAGGGTGTCACGGCTGGCCAGTCCAGCCGTGTGAACCCGGGACCAGGTTATGCTCTAGAGATATCGGGTAAATAGGTCTCCTGCCGGCCAGCGACCGACACCGCTGGCTGGTGCGTGCAGGAGGGGATCGATTGTCACGGACATCGTTTGCCCTTCCGGGTTGAAGTCTTGATTGAACAGCACCGTGAAGCAAACCCCGTCCGCGCGAGCAACCAATAGCGACGACACACCGGCCAGTTGCCCCGTGTGCCAACAGGTCCACGGTAGCAGCTTTCCCTGGACAGGACGCACCAACCAACCGCATCCGTAATAGGCCCCGTTCCAATCTGGTGTCGCTCCGCTGATGTGCGGCTTGGCGAACATCTGCTCTTGCGATTGCTTGTTTAACAGCGGTTTTCCTTGGGGGAAGAACAGCCCCGAAGCAAACCGCGTGACTTCCACCGCCGAGGCCAGCCAACCGCCGGCCGACGATACGTTCTCGATCCGTTCAATGCCGTAAGGGAAGGGTACCGGGTCCTCGCTTTCAAGCCCCAAGACGTTCGGCCCGGTGCGGCCTTTCGCGTCGCGATACTGCACCTCGGCTGGGGCCGCATCTTCTTTCAACGTGCGTGCCAGCTGCATGCTGCGGATGCCTAGCGGGTGCAAGATCTCTTGCTGTACATATGCCTGATACGTTTGGCCACTGAGCTGTTCGATCAAGCGTCCCAGCATCAGATAGCCGATGTTGGCATACGCGTACTGGTGCCCAGGGTCGAAGTCGAGCTTCCTGGTCAAAGCGAATTGCAGCAGATTGTCTTGGGAAAGCGGAAAGGTCACGTCTAGCGCGTCGCGGATCTGGTGGCTCAATGCCAGCGGATCGCCGGAGGCCTGTTTGTCGAAGCCTCCGGTATGCTGCAAACAATGCCGCACGGTGATGTCGGCCAGACGAGGATCGGCCCAACTTTGCGGATCATCCTCTAGAAAGTCCAGCGCAAGCAGCGGCACGATCGGTTGATCGAGTTGAACTTTCTCGGCCTCAACCAATTTCATCACGGCCGCCGCCGTGATGGGCTTGGACAAACTAGCGATGCGAAACAGCGAAGTCGGCTGAACATGCTGCTTGCGGGCCAGGTCCGCGTAACCGAAGCCCTTGGCATAGACCAATCGCCCCTGGTAGGCCACGGCCAGCGAAGCGCCCAGCGGCTGATTCTCGTCGAAGAAACGCTCCATCAGCGTATCGAACGCAGCCAACCCCGGCAGGCTATCACCATTGGCAGTGACGCTGTCTGCCGCATGGCCTTTGTCGGCAGACCAAGCCCCCAAACCGCTGGCCGATACTGCGGCCCCAAGCCGGGCTAGAAATTGGCGGCGATCGGTGCGTTCAGGCATCACTCGGAACCATCCAATGCCGGAAGATAACCATTGGCTCGAAACCAGACCAACGCGTCACGGAGAGTCTTATCGAGCGGGCGAATCTGATAGTCGAGTTCTTCCATCGCCTTGTCGCTACGATAGTAGTGATACTGACGAACAACCCTGATTGCCGCCGAATTGACCTCGGGCTCTTTTCCATCCATATGACCGTACATGTCACCGCTAAACCCGGCGATCATCCCGACCAGCGGCCCCATACGTCCCCATGGAGGACGCCGTCCGGTAATGGCGGCCATGCGTTTCCACAAGTCGTAGTACGACAGGTTCTCACCGGCCAAGATGTAGTTCTCGCCGACTCTACCCTTGTGCGTTGCTTGAATAATTGCCGCAGCCACGTCCCGCACGTCGCATGTGCTTCCGCCACCGGGCGGTGCCAACGGGGGCTGTTTTGTCACGACCGAAATCAGCATCTTGCCGGACGATGGTTTCCAGTCCCACGGACCGAACATCAGGGCCGGATTCACAATGACGACGTTCAAGCCTTGCGGAACCATTTCACGCAGAGCATCCTCGGCGGCGCGTTTGGTGATCACATAAGGACAAGGCACTTTTCCTTCGCGCGGCGTTTCTTCGTTGGCCGACGCATCCTTTTTGCCCACCCCAAGCGCATCGACCGAAGAGACATATACCATACGCGCCCCTTGCTTCAGGGCCGCTTGGGCGATGATCTTGGTCCCTTCGACGTTCACTTGGTGCATTAGCTTTTCTTTGGTCCAGCCAATGTGCACCACCGCAGCGGCGTGAATGACCACGTCGACACCAATCATGGCCGTGTTAACGGCTTGCTCGTCACGGATGTCGCCGGGGACAGCCTCGACATCGAGTCCCGCGAGTGAACGATCGATCCGTGGATCACGGACCATCACGCGAACTTGATGTCCTTGCTCTAGCAGCATCCGAGTTACGTTATTGCCCACTAAACCAGTCGAACCGGTAACAAGTGCCAGCACTATCCTTCTCCAATCACGCGTTATTCGCAGCTTGCCTACGTTTAATTGTCATCAAGATTCCCCCGTTTTGAAATAGGACAAAGCAATGTAATTGATTTGTCCCTTAGGGTTTATGTTCGAGACGGTTCACATCCCGAATCAACCAACCAAAAATTAAATATATATGGAACAACTTTCCACTTGCCGGTAGGATGGTTGCAGAAAGTCGGATATCTCATCTCTTCTCTTGTCGACTTTTCCTGATTCGCTCCGGTCTCATCACGGGAAAATTGAAATGCTTCGTTTCGCCTCGCCGCAGCGGCTGCGCTTCCGCGCCTTTACGCTCGTTGAACTGTTGGTGGTGATCGCCATTATCGGAGTTTTGATTGCCTTACTACTGCCGGCCGTGCAGCAAGCGCGCGAGTCGGCTCGACGGATGCAGTGCTCTAACAACGCGAAGCAAACCGCACTGGCGATGCATACCTATCACGATATTTTTGGCATCTTGCCACTGCCAGGCTATGGCGGGAACCATCTCGGCTGGAGTTCTTCGATTCTTCCGCAGTTGGAACAAAACGCCATCGCCGAAGGCCTCGATTATAGCGTCGGCGGTCATGCTGCCCCGGGACGAGTGAAATATGGGATTAACCGCATTGATGCCTACATGTGCCCCAGTGCTCCGAGTTCTGAAATTTACTCGGAACGCACCGAAGAGTCTTACAACGGCCAGCAATGCTACGTGATCCATTACTTCGGAATCTTAGGACCTCTCGGAACCAACGCCACCAGTGGGCAAGACTATGACTGTATAGACCTTTCCGAAGCATTCGGCGGCACATGCACCGAAGGAATCATGTGGGAAAAAGGCTCGAAGTTTCGCGACGTGACCGATGGACTCTCCAACACCTACCTGATGGGTGAAAACTCTTGGCAGGATATGCCGTACCGACGGTACTGGCTGCGTGGCGAGTACAACGATACTCGCGGAAAGCTCTATTTGATCTCGAAGAATATTCAGCACCCAATTAACAGCGGCGTCTCTACCAAGTGGAACACGGTGGCGTTCGGCAGCATGCACCCAGGCGGTGCGATGTTCTCGCGCGGCGATGGTTCGGTGACATTCCTACCCGAAACGATCGATTTCGCGACGTTCCAGGCCGGGGCCAGCAAGGCCGGTAACGAGCCAGTCACAGCTAACTAATCCATGGTATTTTCGCCCATGCTATTCACCTTGCACGCATCGCGTTTTTGGCTAGCTCTGGTCACGATTGTTTTGCTAGGAGCCACGTTCGGCTGCGGCGGGAAAAGTGATTCGGGAACTTACCCAATCTCTGGCACCGTGACTTATCAAGGAAAACCAGTTCCGGTCGGCTCGCTTACGCTCGTCCCTGATTCGAGCCAGGGTAATCGGGGCGCTGCCGTCTCGATGGAAATTGTGGATGGCAAGTTCGATTCCGCCAACGCTTCCCGCGGCCATGTCGGCGGCCCCCATCTCGCCACCATCGTAGGACTTGATGGAAACGGCGATGACGACCTTTTTCCCATGGGGTACATGCTGTTTCAGGACTACCAGGTTTCGTTAGACCTACCCCAGGAAGAATCGACCCAAGATATTGTCGTTCCCACCGACCGAAAGAAGCCTGGCCGCCGCTCTCGAAACAGCTCTGGGCCGTAATGATTCAGCGGCCATCTCTGCTAGCCTTCGAACGCAAGAGACGCACTCGGATGACTCCGAGTGCGTCCTTCCGCTTTCGCGGCGTGCGTGGTTTATCTTGCTACTTCTCAGGGAAGTAGCTCGTACGACTCCAGCGATTACTTATCGCCAGCTTCGTGGAATGCCTTGTCGACATTGTTACGCATGTCTTCGCTATCAAGTTCAGCGTAGTACTTGTCCGAGGTTACCTTCGGAGCAGCACCAACGATGTTCTTGTCAGCATCGATCATGGCGGTGTACTGATTGTCTTCAGTCTTGGTGACCTTGACCTTGTCGGCAGGCACGGCGGTGTACTTTTCGCCAACACCAAGCGTTCCACCGGAACCAAGGATGAAGTACTCAGCCTTACATTTGTCCATCTTGTGGTTAAAGACGATGTCATCTAGCTGACCGATCGATTCGTTACCACTACCTTTGACGTCCAAGTCGTTCAGAGCCGAAGCAAGGAACATCTCTTCAGCTTTTAGCTGTTGAGCGTCGGTCGACTTGAAGTACTTGCTGTTGCGTTCGTGAAACGCATCAACGGTTAGGTCGGCACAATGTTCGAGCGACAGTGCAGGAGCATTTTCTAGGTCTTCAGCCGACATAGGAATGCTGACCTTCAAGGTCGGTTCATCGTCGGTGTCTACCCAAGCTAGGTCGACCGCTTTAGCGGGAACCGCATGGTTGGTTTCGCCGACACCTGCGACGCCACCACTACCGATGATCATGTAGACGACTTCGCCGTCTTTGGTCATGACAATATCGTTCACCGAACCAACAGTGTCTTCTTTGTTGGAGCCATAAACACTTGCGCCGAGGACGCGAGTCGCAGCAATGCGATCCGACTTCTCGGTATTCTTCTTCGTGGTCGTTGCTTCTTTCTCTTGGTTGTTGACGGGCTTATCGTCAGCGACGGCGGGAACGACCAGGGCCACTGCGAGTAAAAGTCCTAAAGTACGCGTTACTAACATTTTACGATCTCCTAATTTAAACTGAGGTTGTTCGAGATAGTAGAAATGAATTGCAACTGCCATACCGACTTTAGAGTTCTCTCCCAAAAAAGCCCAAGTGTTGGCGAATCTCCGCGTTTTATCCGGTTATTCAAGGCGATGTGCCGTATTTATTCATCGCCGAACTGAGATGCGTTGAATGCGCTGATCGTTTCTCGTACAGCTTGCTCGGATTCCCGTCACCAGGCATCGCAAGCGGCGCCAACCTGTTAAGAAACAGGATCTTGCGAGTAAATCAGCATGCTATAAGGACTGATCGAGATCGTTCCGGCATGCGTCAGGCCGTCGCGTGGCTTTTCTTGCGGTGCTAGCTGTACCACGGTCGACGAAACGAAGGTGGCGTTGTAAACCGCAGCCGCACTGTTAAGACGCAACTTCCAAGTTCCGCCACTGGGAAAACCAATGCGGTAGTTCTCTAATGCCTGATTTGAAAAGTTCACGATCACCACCACATCGTCCCCCAGGCCATGCTCTTGCCAACGCTGATAGGCAATCAGCTTGCACGCGTCGTCGCGATGATAAACATGGACGTGTTGGCCCAGTAAACCCTTAGTCACACCATGTGCATTTCGCCGAGCATGGATCATATCGCGGTAAAGCATGACAACGCCGGGGAACTCTTCCTTCCGGTCCCAATCCAGCGGATCGGTATCTTGGAACCAGCCATCTTGCAGGAACTCTTGGCCTTGGAAGAGCATCGGAATACCAGGCGTCGTCATCATGATGCCGGCAGCCAGGGTCGATCGGTGCCGGGCATAGCCATCGGCCGGAGCTTCCGGATCAATCTCGGAAGGAAGCCGCGACTTGCCGTTGGCGACTTCGTCGTGCGATTCGGTATAAACGACGCGTTCAAACGCGTCCAAGTTATAACGGAACGTGATGGCATTGATCAGTTTATCGAGGTCACGTCCATCGTCGTTGGGCTGCTTAGCCACATCGCGCACCGGATGCACGAACTCGGCATCCCACTGGCTCGAAAAATGGCTGCCCCCCTCCGAGGCATCCTTGGTCAGATACTCGTTGGTCTGCAGATCCTCGGCAATTAATAGCGTCCCCGGCTTCGCGGTACGGATATCTTCGTTAATCCACTGGGCCAGACTCCACCCCTCAGGCAGCTCGCTTTGGCCGTCGACACTACGCATATAAAGCGTCATGTCGTAGCGTAACCCGTCGACATGGTAGTCGTTGATCCACATCATCGCGTTATCGTAAATGAACTGCCGCACCTCGCCGCGGCCATAGTCGGGCCGGGTATCTCCCCACGGCGTCTTGCTACGCCAGTCGTTGTAGAAGTAAATGCCTCCTTTGTCGTTCTCTTTCCACAGATCGAACTGCCAGATATCGAGATCGCTGGGGCCGAAATGGTTGTAGACGACATCTTGAAGGACGCCAATTCCGCGTTCATGCGCAGCTTTCACAAACCGCTTAAACCCGCGCGGCCCACCATAACCGCTCTCTACCGCAAAGATCTGCGCTGGGTTGTATCCCCAACTAATATCGCCGGCGAACTCGGCCAACGGCATCAGCTGAACGACATTCACGCCTAGGTTAACGAGGTGATCCAATCGCTTAATCGCATCTTTAAACGTTCCAACGGTCTCTTCATCACTACGGGCAAACGTCCCCAGGTGCATCTCGTACAGAACAATTTCGTTCCACGGGGGAAGCTGGTAGTTGTCGTCGCCCCAATCGAAATCGGTGTGGTGGATGACACTATTGCCTACCGAGTTGGTCACTTCCCGGGCGCGGGGATCCATACGGCTGACCTCTTGGCCGTCACACGTAAGCATGTATCGGTACTCGTCGCCAGCTTCCGCTTCCGGCACGTTGATATACCACTGCCCGTTGTCTTCGGCCTGCATCGGCATCGACTTGGGGTCCCAATCGTTAAACGTTCCGACAATGCTCACGTTTTCTGCGTGAGGTGCCCACAAACGAAATGCGACTCCTGAATCGTGTGGGATAGGCCCCATGCCGGAGTAGACCTTTTGCGTAGTAGCCGACGAACCTGAAAGGCTTGCCATAGTTAGAGATTCCTAAGAGATCGCGAGACGGATAGATACTGCTCTGCACTATGCAGGAATCGCAGTAATTTCCAAACACAAGAAACTGCGCATGCTACCAAGAAAAAGGACACCGTGGACGTCGACTTGAAATCGGGGGTACCAAGCCGACATTCCACGGGCCACTTGCCTGCTTCCTGGAAATTCTTCACAGACTTATTCAACGGCCGCAAAAGCAGTTGTGAATCTATGAAAAATCCTGAAATAGGCCAATCGTTCGATTCACTTGGCATTGCGACTGTGGATGAGCACTAATGCACGCTGTGTGCCAAAACTGGTGAACCCGTGGAAATTCACGATCATTTCCCAAGCGATGCCCCCATAATGCGGATAGAATGAATAGTATCTTTCCCTTGTGGCTATTTTGAGCGTTCAGTCTGCGGGCCGAGCGAAGCCTGAGCTGATCGGAAATCACGCTTGTCGCAACGAGTGTGGCTGGCTACAAACCAGTATTACGAGTCCTTTGTCCAACATGATGCTATGTCGACCAGCCAACCACTTGAATCCATCGAGCCTGCCGACCATACCCAGTGGGTCAAACCTCGTCGGGCGATGCCAGCATGGCTGATGTCGCTGATGATCCATGCGTTACTGGGAACCCTGCTGATTCTGACGGTTCAGACGGTAACCAAGGGAATCGGAGACGAGCCGGCCCGTCGTGGTAGCATTGCGCTGGCCAATCGCAGCGAGAACACGACCGAGTATTTCGATGGCGACTCAAGCCAATCAGCCGATAGCCAACAAGCGACCGACTCGCAGCAGGCCGCCCAAGCCATCAGCCAGGCGTTGCCGGCGGTTGATCTTCCACCCAGCATGCTAGGCAAGCTGCTTCCCCGTGGCGATCAGGCCCTGACCGGCGAAGAGGCATCCGGCCTCCCTTCGGCCGGCGGCATGACCCAAGGGGGAGCGACCTCCAAAGGAGGCCTGGGCAACGAAGGCAAGACGTCGGTCTTTGGTGCCGAAGGCCGGGGCAACAAGTTTGTCTATGTCTTCGATCGCAGTGGTAGCATGGATGGTCGCCCCCTGGCCGCCGCCAAACAGCAGTTAATTAAGAGTCTGCACGATTTAGACAAGCTGCATCAGTTTGCCGTTATCTTCTACAACGAGAATCCTCAGGTCTTCAGCCCTCGTGGTAATGGACCGCAGTTGGTCTTCGCCGACGAACAGGGCAAGAATCTGGCCGAGCGTTTTGTCCGCGGGATCATAGCCAGCGGCAGTACGCAGCATGTCGATGCCTTGTCGCTGGCCTTGAAAATGAATCCGGACGTGGTCTTCTTTCTGACCGACGCCGACCAACCGCAGCTATTTCCCGCGGACTTGGATCGGATTCGCAAGCTGAACAAAGGGTGCTCGATCCACGCGATTGAATTTGGGTATGGCCCCTACGATGGACGACGCAACTTTCTGGTAAGATTGGCCGACGAGAACGACGGCGTCCACAAGTACGTCGATATCTCGAAGCTCCGTGCCCAACCTTAATATCATCAACCCGTTGAGATTGAGACCACCGTTGCCTCGTCGCGCGATCCTGCTTTCTGTTGTTCTTTCCACGATCGCGTTTGGCGTTCATGGTCAGTGGTGCGCAGCCGACGATGTCGTTACCCTTCGCCCTGCCAGTTCCACAGCCGAGCCCACCAAGGTTCGCGGCAATGTGATCGACTACACCGGCCAGGTGCTGACGCTGCAAACAGCTTCCGGGCAAACCTCGATTCCTGCGGAAAAGGTCGCCTCGGTCGAGACCGACTACGCTTCCGACGTGCTGCAAGCCAAGCAGTTTCTGAAGGAAGGAAAGTCGAGCGAAGCGGCCAGGATATTCAGCGCCGCAGTCGCCGGCGAACGTCGCCCTTGGGTCAAACGCGAGATCCTTTCGCTCGAGGCCATCTCGCTGCAAAACGCCGGTCGGTATATCGAAGCAGGCAACGCGTTTTTGAAGATCGTGGCCGATGATCCTCAGACCATCCACTTCGCTGCGTTGCCGCTGGCCTGGTTCAGCTTGCCGCCCCATTTCGAGCGCGATCGGGCAGCCCGGCAGTGGCTAGAGATGTCGTCGCCGTATGCTCAACTGATGGGTGCCAGCTGGCTGCTGAGCACTTCTGATCGTTCCCAGGCAATCCAAGTGCTGGGCAAACTTCGCTTGAGCAAGATCCCGCAGATCGCGCTGCTCGCGGAAGCTCAGCTGTGGCAAACCAAGATCGTCACGGCCAGCGAGGCCGATGTCCAGCAGTGGCAGCGGCAGCTTGATGCCAACATCTTGCACGGAGCGGCAATGGCCGGTCCCACGCTGGTGGTCGGCAAAGCGTGGCGGCAACTCAATCACGATCCACAAGCGGCCCTCACGCTCATGCGGCCCCCGATCTTGTATCCCAACCAACGCCCCGTGGCGGCAGAAAGCCTACTTCAGGCAGGCCGAGCGCTGCAAAGGGCAGGGCAGACCGACGAAGCGGCTCGCGTCCTGCGCGAAGCGATCGCCCAATATGGCGACCAGCCAGCACGGCAGGAAGCGGAAATCAATCTTAAACGAATCGCCAGCTCAGGTAGCAACTAGGAGGCAGCCTTGGCCAATTTGACACGTATCGGAATTTGGACCGCTTGCCTGGCGGTGCTGGCCCTGGGAATGCTGGGAAGCGGATCGAGTCTGTTTCCCGCTGCCGGGCCCAAGTCAGCCGCCGCGCAAGATACCGCTCCGATCGATCCACCGGTCGACCAACCTTCGGCAGCACCGGAAAAGACCGGCTTCGTCGATATTGTCCTCAGTGGCGGTATCGTCGGGGGGATGATCCTCATCTTCCTGCTCGCCTTGTCGATGACGGCGGCCTACCTGGTCTTTGAACAAGCGATGACCATTCGCAAGACCGAGATCATGCCACCAGAGCTCGGCGATACGGTCCGCGATCATCTGCTGGCCGGTAAGGTCCAAGATGCCGAGCGAGCTTGCCGCGAGCGTCCTAGCTTTCTGTCGTTCGTGCTGCTGAGTGGCATCGCCGAACTCGACGGAGGTTGGACGGCCGTTGAAAAGGCGCTCGAAGATGCCACCGCCGAACAATCCGCGCGGCTGTTTCGCAAGATCGAATACCTCTCGGTCATTGGCAACATCGCCCCGATGGTTGGGCTGCTGGGTACCGTCACCGGGATGATCTTCGCCTTCCAACAAGTGGCCGCCACGCAAGGCGCCGCCGGAGCTGGCGACCTGGCCGAAGGGATCTACCAGGCGCTGGTCACCACGGTAGGCGGCTTGCTCGTGGCGATCCCGTCGTTGGGTGCGTTCGCCATCTTCCGCAACTGGGTCGACGAACTGGTGGCCGAAGCCGCTTACGTCGCTCAACAGGTCTTCACTCCGCTCAAACGTCGCAAGCGTCAAGCTGCCTCCCAGGCCTCAAGGAGCTAAATGGCATGCGTGTGCCGAGCAACTTGAAACCGGGTCAGGCCGAATTCAACATGACACCGATGATCGATGTCGTGTTCCTGTTGATCATCTTCTTCCTTGTCTCCAGCCACCTGGCCAAGCAGGAAGCTCAGATGCCGCTGCCGCTACCCACCGCCCAAAGCGGCCAAGAGATTATCGACGACCAGCAACCCCGCGTGGTGGTGAATATCGAAGTCGACGGATCGCTCATCCTGGCCGGTCGCCGCGTCCCGGCCGACCAACTGACAGAACGTCTTTCCGCAGAACGCCAACGAAGCGGCGACTCGATCGAACTACGCATCCGCTGCGATCGCCAAACACCCTACGCCAACGTGAAACCCGTGATGCTGGCCGCAACCGAAGCTGGCATCTGGAGCATCGCGTTCTCCGTCATTCGACCGGAGGACGCCCGATGAAACGCCCTAGCCCCTACCGAGATCGCGGGCCCTTACAGGTCGCCATGACGCCGATGATCGACGTCGTGTTCCTGCTTTTGATCTTCTTTTTGTGGACGGCCAGTTTTCAGATCGTGGAATATGCGTTGCCCAGCAGCATCTCGCCCCCAGCCAATGTCGGCTCGTCGGCTGAGAAAGAGCTGGAGATCGAAGACTTCGAACAAATCGTCGTCCGCATTACCGGCGAACCAGGCAACTTCACCTACTCGGTGAACGAACGCCGCACCCAGGAATTGCCGGAAGTTCGCGACATCCTGGGCACGCTGGCCTCGATCAAAAACGACGTTCCCTTGATCATCGACCCAGCCGAAGTCGTCCCGGTCGGGCAGGTCATCGACGTCTACGACATCGGACGCGTGTTGAACTTCCAAGAGATCCAATTCGCAGTTGAAGCCGATTAAGAGAGAGCGACCACAGACAATCTCAGATCAATTGTACGATAACGCTACTCCATTGATAGACTCCGAGCCCTGAAAGGGCGACAGGTAACGACACACGATCCCTTCCATGAAATATCATCTCATCATCACGCTCTTCCTGCTTACGTTTACGAGCGTGACGTGGGCGCAGTCCGCGCTGGAAGATGACCGCAAGATGATGCAGGGCCTGCTCGACCGCCAATTGTTTGGCCTCGCCGAGCGCTACGCCGCGCAGCAGGTCATGGCCGAAGATATCTCGCCGGCACACCGGGCCGAGATGGCCGCCGAATTGGTGCGTGCCTATTCGCTACATGCGATGAACGCACGTCCGAGCGAGCGCGATCGCTGGTGGAACTCGGCGGCGTCAGTCCTACCTCAATTTCAAAAGCAGTTTCCCGATCCGGCTGCGGCGATCCTCATCGAAGTGCAATCCGCCAATAGCCAACTGGCCCAGTTGCGGCTTCTGCGGCAAGAGGGCCAGGTCTTCAACGACGACGCCAAGCTAACCCAAGCCCAACAGCTCGCCGCCCAGGTACTTCAGCAGTACGAAACGCTGCAGGAAAAGGTCGACCAGCTTCTGCGGCAATCGCACACGCCCAACCAACCATTGCCCCTGACGTCGGATCAGTTGTTGGCACTCTCGCGCAAGGTCTCGCTGCATTTCGCCGAAGCAGCGGAAGAACAGGGGCTCAGCTACCCGGCCGATTCGTTAGACCGCACCAACGCCATGGTTCAGGCAATCCAACGGGTCGAACCCCTCACCAAACTGCGACCTGATACCCAGGTCAAATGGCCGGCCCAGCTCTTAGAGATCCGCGCCCTGCGCCATCTCGGCCGGCTAGATCAGGCCCAAGCCAAGATATCGCTGCTACTGGAAACCGATCCACCGCCGCCCCTTCTAGTCTTCAATGCCGCATGGGCTGAAAACATTCGCGTGGCCATCGCACAGAATAATTTGGCGTTGGCAACTCAGCGGATCAATCAGGTTCGTGCGCTCGATAAGACCTCTTCACCCCAGCTCGACTACGCCATTTTCGAGACCTACCTCGCGCTCTGGAAGCAGGCCGAACAGCAGCAAAACACCAAAGACGTGAAACTCTGGCAAGGTCGCGCGGCAGCGGTCGTTCGCGAGCTGGAACAGCTATATGGTCCCTATTGGGCTCGCCGTGCCGAGCAGCAATTGACCGGCAGCGCAACCACCGGCGGAACGCAGAACGTCGACCTGCTTCGCCGCACCGCCGAGAACTACGTCCGGCAAAAGGACTGGGACGAAGCACTCAAGAACTATGACCTGGGTGCCCAAGCAGCCCGGACTTCTAACCAACCCTCCGAAGAATACCAGCTTCGTCTGGCCGGGGCCGCCGCAGCCATTGAAGCAGGCAACCTGGCCGAAGGGGTGAAGCGCCTGCGAGCCACGACGCTCGAGTTCCCCGCCGAGCCGGACGCCTCGTTACGGCATCTGACGGCGGCCTACTACCAATCGCAGCTTGCCCGGCAGGCTGATCCCCCGCAGTTGGAACCGTATATCCAATTGCTGCGCGAGAACCTTAGCCGTTGGAACGAAGGGGAGCCAGCCGCCCAAGCCGCTATGTGGCTCGCCCAGATCGAATTCTCTCGCGGAAACTGGCGGGCCGCTACCGAAGCCTACCTGTTGATTCCCGCGACTTCGTCCCACTTTCCCTCCGCCGTCGAAGGTGTTCGTCAGGCCTCGCTCAAGTGGTTTCAAACCGCCGACGCGAAGCAGGAACTCGTACCGCAAGACGTTCGCAAGGTGATCGACTACTTCGAGCAGGTCGTCCTTAACGGTCAATCGGGCGGCGGCCCGTGGACCGCGACCATGCGGCTGGCCTCTGAAACCGCCGCCCAACTGTGGCTCAACTACACCAACAACGGCTACGTCAACGCACGGGCCGTGCTGGAGGTCGCGCTGCGATCCAACCCCGATGGGCCTGCCGGCTGGCGAAGTCGTTTGGAGTCGCTGCAAGTGATTGCCTTGGTGGGCCTGGGCAAGCTTGATCAGGCCCAAGCGAAGCTGCAACAAGTACGCGACGACAGTCCTCAGCAGCTATTCGAGGTCTTACAGGCCCTCGCGCAGATGGGTGCATCGGCATCGTCGAGCATGCGAGAGCAGATCGCCGAGATCGAATTGAAGGTCATCGCGATGCTGCGGCCGAACATGATGCAGTTGGACGAGGCAACCCGGATGGTTATCACCACCCGCGAAGCCGAAGCGATGGCGGCCAGCGGCAAGCTCGACCGCGCGATCGAACTTTACACGGCCCTCGCCCAGCAACTTCCGGGTGATTCAGAAGTGCAAACAGGCCTGGCCCGCATGCTTTCTCGCGGCACCACACAGCCGCTGCAAGAACAGGCCCTGGCTCGCTGGCGACAAATCAGCCGCAAAAGCCGCACGCAGTCACCAACCTGGTACGAATCGAAATTAGAAATTGCCCGCTGCCACATCAAGCTCGGCAACCCCGAAGAAGCCAAGCAAGTCGTCCGCTACCTGCAAACGCTTTACCCCGACATGGGCGGCCCGGAGATGAAGTCCCGGTTTGTGGATTTGATGCAGCAAACGCCGCGAAACTAGTGTTGCCTGCCAGGTTGTACAACCTTCTAACGTGTGCCGCTGGCCTCTCGCCAGTGTGAATAAGGCACCCATCGCCCGAGCCAATTCCGCTTTAAAAATTCTGGCAACCCGCCAAGTCGACTGCTTATAATGTGCAGCCTCGATTGTTTAACCTACTTATGAGGAACGTTAAAACATGAAATTGATGTATCGAATTTGGTGGGCGATTCTCGGGCTGGGCATTGCCGCACTGGGCACTTTCTTCATCTTCGCCGATCCTACCATGCGAACCACCGGCCTTATCTGCGCCCCGATCGGTCTGGCTGTCTTCGGGATTCAAGTCTTCATGCTGATGACTCGCGGTAACCGCTAAGAAACTGGATCGAACGATCCCGTGAGTTCGGGCCGAAAGCTTCGGTGCAAATCCAAGTGGGTCGCACCGTATAGCTTTCCAACTTGCTCAACCTCTAAGCGTGTGGCTCTGCTGCATTGGATCGACTATCAAGCATTCGCACTGTTAAGGGCAGCGGTGCCACGCCTGTCGAGGCTCGACTGACTGGCGTCTTCTTATTTATGCCACAGCTAAGGCAGAAGCCGGACATACCTGCCGGCGTTTTAGAATGTCCCAAGCAAAGCTGCCTGACATCACTGGTAGTCCTACCAAGTGCAGCACGCCGTTTGCTATCAACAGACACTTTGTTTCGACAGGACTCGATAGGTCGTAAGACGGGGGCAAGTCGTCTGTCTTTGACGTTAGGGGGAAATGATATGAGCGAGCATTGTCGCTACTTAGGCTGCTCGAATTAGCTACCAAACGGGTTGGTTGCCTTGACGGGGCGAGAGACGTGCACGCCGAGCACGATCGCGATCGAGGCACCGAAGAAGATCAACATGGTTTGGAATTCGAGCATGGCTTGGTTCTCTTTGTGAGAGGTTTTCCTGAGGGGGTGAATGTTTGTTGAGAGACTTAATTTCACTTACCGTGCCAAAGTGCGGACCGGCCGTGCTGAATTTCGAAAGCGGCCGCTTTTGCCCGGAGAAACCGGCATATTCGGCAGACTCTAAAAGAAACACCGGGAGGAGGTGTGGTTGCTGGTTGTCGAGTCGATAACATCATTCGCGGAGTGAGATTTTGAGACAAGCGGCTAGCAGAAAATTTGTCGGTGGTGTGCGGGAAACCGATAGCAGTGCATCGCTGGCATCGGCATAAACGCGGCAACAAGAACCTAAAAAAAGCTGAGCCCTCGGTTGGTCGAGAGCTCAGCTTTGGTTGACTCTGAGGTTAGGCCGTGAGGACTAAGCTTCCGGCGGGGCAGCTGGCGTCGGTGCGGCCGATGGGGCGATGGGCTGCTCGTTGTAGCTGCCGGGCACGTAGCCTTCTTCGGTGATGACCGAACCGCCGTGGACGCCTTGCGAAGGAGCACCGTAGTGGCCGTTGCCGTAGTAACCGTTCCCACAGTTACCGCTTGGGCAGCTGCCGGTCTTGTTGTTCCAGTTGGCACGGTGATGGAAACCGAGATGCCAGCCGTAGTTCAGGTCGGCAGCATTCCAGGTCCAAGGACCACGCACGCTATAAACGCCGAACTGCTGCGTGTCGTTGGGCCAGTAAGGGGTCACGCCCAGGCTGCTGGGGTGACCGGTGATACCGCCGGCATTGGCGCGGCCGAACTGGTGATAGACCGGCGTCATGCGGCTTGACGGCATGCCCCACGAGTAGTTGGTCTGCATGTTCGCGTTGGGCGGAACCACCATGGCCACTGGGGCCTCGTAGTTCTGGTAGGCGTACCCACCATGCCAAGGCAAGTTCGACGCGTGCTGGGCATTGGCGTTGTTGCTATAGCCACGTCCCCACAGCCAACCAGCTTCAGCCGTTTGCACGCTGCCGCCAATGGTCAGGCCGACAAGGAGAGCGAGAATCAGTCGTGTCTGGGTCATCGTCTTTATTTCCTACGTGAAGCGAGGGACGTGGTCCGGCTCGAGCAATTTCTGTTTAAAAGAACGGGTTGTAAGGATTCAGCCACGTGCGACCACCGTACCAGTGAACCTTGGTGCGGTTGAAACCCTGGCCACCGTTGTAGTAGTGGTAGTAGTTCCGGTGGTGCTTGTACAGAAACTCGTGCGGATCCAGTGCGGGATACGTGATGTACGTTTGCGGCACATACGGCGGAGTGGTCATCGGAGAGGTGTACATCGCTGCCGGATATCCGGCGTACGGATCGGCGACGTAGTACTGGTTCATGATGTCGGGGTAGACCGGCGGGCTGGGATACTCGTTAGCCTGGGCTTGCGAGCCAACCGCCAACCAGCCTGCAGTCAGGACCAGGGCGAACAAACAAGTTGTTGCAATGCGTTTCATCCGATTGATAGCTCCTGCCAAATGCGGCAATTGGGCAACCACGTGAAGGCCGTGGATGGGTTTCTTAGCTTGCGCCATGTACATATGTCGGGAAACCGGTCCAAACCGCCGCCTATGGGTACTTCGGCAATCTGCGCGGGTCAGATAAGTCCAGGCCTTCCGTCGTAGATTAAATCGGCTATTCCGATACCCAGTCTGAGTCTTTATAAAGCTATCATGCCAAAAACCCCTATTCTTCCGAGTGTGACAGTCATCCCCAATCTCCAGATACTGCCGCTATCCCCGTAACCGACAAACTTTACTACAATCGGCGATTCAATTCTCATCGGGTCCCCTCGCCCTTTCCAAGGGAGAGGGCTAGGGTGAGGGTTGGAAAACAGGTACCCGGTTCTCCCCTCACCCTAACCCTCTCCCCCGAGGGGCGAGGGGACCAGATTTGATCGAAACCCCCTAGTTGCTCAGGAGTTTCCACGTTGTCGGAAGGCGCCACCACTACTGCGAACGGATCCGCAAAGCGTAAGAAGTCTGCTCCCCGCCGCGCTACGGCCGAGTCGATGGCCACCAAGCAGCGCGAGATCTCGGTCAGCGAGTTCTTTGCCAAGAATCGCCATATGCTGGGTTTCGACAACCCGCGTAAGGCGCTGCTGACCACCATCAAGGAAGCCGTCGACAACTCGCTCGATGCGTGCGAAGAAGCAGGCATCTTGCCCGAGATCTGGGTGCATGTCGAACAGACCGGCGAAAGCCGCTACAAGGCCGCCATCCAAGACAACGGGCCCGGCATTCTCAAAAAGCAAATCCCGCTGATCTTCGGCAAGCTGCTGTACGGCTCGAAGTTCCATCGTCTCCGCATGAGCCGCGGCCAGCAGGGGATCGGGATTAGTGCGGCCGGGATGTACGCCATCTTAACGACCGGTAAGCCGATCAAGATTGTCAGCAAGACCGGCCTGAAGAAGCCTGCCCATTACTACGAACTGCGGATCGACACCAAGGTCAACAAGCCGGAAATTCTCAACGGCAAAGGAGACGGCGAAGATATCCCGCCCGGCGAGAAAGGCGACCAGTACATCCAAGACCACGGCATCGAATGGGTCACCCATCACGATCCCGAAACGCCCGATGCCAGCCCCAAGCCCATTGCTTCTGGCACCCGAGTAACCCTCGACTTGGAAGCCAAGTACCAGCGTGGCAAAGGGAGCGTCGACGAATACCTCGAGCAAACGGCGATCGCCAACCCGCACGTCACGCTGCATTACATCGACCCCAGCGGCCATCAAAAAACGTATCGCCGTTCAACCGACGTCTTGCCACCGGAAGCAGCCGAAATCAAGCCGCATCCTTACGGCGTGGAACTCGGCCGGCTCGTTTCGCTGTGTAAGGAATCGACCGAGTCGAGCCTGTCCGGCTTTCTGACCACCTCGTTTTCTCGCGTCAGCCCATCCATTGCCAAGCAGATCTGCGACAAGGCCAAGCTCAGCACGCGAATGCGGGTTAAACGCATCGATCGCGATCACGCCGAGCAGCTGTACAAGGCAATTCAAGACACCAAGATCTCCAACCCCACGACCGACTGCATCGTGCCGATCGGGGAAGAGCAGCTTCTCAAAGGTCTGCATAGCGTCGTCCCGGCTGAGTTCTACGCGGCGGCTACGCGTCCGCCGGCCGTTTATCGCGGCAATCCCTTCCAGATCGAAGTCGCTTTGGCCTACGGCGGCAATGTGGAAACACAGAAGATCACCAAGGAACTACTCACAGAACTGCTGTACGAAACGGATGCCCGGACGGTACGTCAGTTTCTGATCCTGACGTTCAATGGCCTGGGCCCGGATGCGGCCGACAAGATCATCAAGCAGTCGAAAGTCGGCACGCGGAAAAGCCCCAACAAGCTCAAGCCGAAAGAGATCGACCACCTCTTCGAGGCAATGCAGAACATCAACGTCAACGAAGGCCAGACGATGCAGGTCTATCGGTACGCCAACCGCGTGCCGCTGCAGTTTCAGCATGGCGATTGTGCGATCACTAAGACGCTTGCCCAAACCAATTGGCGTTCGTACGGCCTTTCGCAGTCGCGCGGCAACTTGCCCAGCGGCCCGATCACCATCATGGTGCACATCGCCAGCGTGTGGGTTCCTTTCACCAACCAGGCCAAGGAAGCCGTTGCCAGCTACGACGACATTCAAAAGGAAATGCGGCTCGCGCTGCAAACCGTTGGGCGAAAGCTGGGCATGTTCCTCCGCCGCCGCATGAAGGTGAAGCAGCAAGCCGACCGCCGCAGTATCTTCCGCCGTTACCTCGGCGAAGTCGCCCAGGCCGTCAGCGACATCAACGGTACCGACAAAGACCTGATCTACGATCAACTGCTGGAAGTCGCCAAGAAGAAGACCGCCGAAGCCGACATGGTCATGGACGAAAGCGGCAAGGCCGTCGACCCCACCCAGGCCAACTACGGCGGCGGCGTGCTCATCGTCGATAAAGACGACGACGAAATGCTGGCCGAGATGCTCAACCGCCCGGCCGAAGCCGAACCCAACGCCAGCCCCGACGAGTCAACCCAAGGCGAGCAAGGCGAACTGTTCGACGAAGACGAATCGGACGACGACGAGTAATCGCGTGAATGCAGGGAAATACACGACGGTACGTTGGCTATCTCTTCGCCCGGTAGGGGCCGCAGATAACAGCCGAGGACGTGAGCCATCGGCACTACACGTTCTCCGCCGTCGGATGCACCCATTCGCCGCGGTATTCCCGAGCCAATAGCCCGTTCGCCTCGTCGTCTTGCTTGACCTTGCCCGCCTGCACATCCCACGTCAAACTTCGGCCTAGCTGCTGCGATAGGTTTGCCAGAATGCAGCTGGCCGTCGAGATGTGCCCCTCTTCAATATCGGCCACGGGGCGGGTGCGATCTTCGACTGCTTTCAGGAAGTCGCGCTGATGGGCCCGGTTCGCCGCGGCCACGTGTTGCTCGAGGTCCTTTTCGTGCTCATCCTCGGGGTACTTATCCCATTCGGTTTGGGGCTTGCCGCTGAGGGTGGCTTCCTTTTTCCCTTTAGGGAAGAATTCGTATTTGTTCACGCTCGCTTTGAGCGTTCCCTTGTCGCCATACAGAAACAGGGCCCACGGGTAATCGCGATCGGGGGCGTCGCCGTAGGTGCGGTGCGTCCACACGACATCTAGCTCGTCGAAATCAAACGTCGCGACCTGGGTGTCCGGCACATTACCGGTGGCGTCGGTGTGCACGTACGTTCCGCCGCGGCTGTTCACGCTGGTGGGCCAGCCCAAGTCAAGCATCCAGCGAACCGTGTCCAGCATGTGGATGCACATGTCTCCCATGATGCCGTTGCCGAATTCCTCGAACATCCGCCAACTGCGAGGATGCATCACCGGGTTGAACGGCAGCTTCGGGGCCGGGCCAGTCCACATCTCGAAATCGAGGTTCTCAGGCGGCGGACAGTTCTCGGCCGTCCGGTTGCGTCCCATGCCGTAGTAGCAGCAAATCTCGGCGTGCCCGATCGTGCCCAGCAGGCCTTCGCCAATCACCTTATCGCGGGCCTCGATCAAATGCGCCGTGCTCCGCCGCTGCGTGCCGACCTGCACCACGCGGTCGTACTTCCGAGCCGCGGCCAGCATCGCCTGACCTTCGATAACATCGCGGCTGATCGGCTTCTGGCAGTAAACGTCCGCCCCCGCCTGACAGGCCTCGATCATCGCCAGCGCATGCCAATGATCTGGCGTCCCGACCAGGCACACGTCTAAGTCCTTCTCGGCCAACATCTGACGATAATCACCAAACTGCCGAGGCTGCTTCCCAGACTTCTGCCGCGAAGCAATCAACTCGGCCGCCCCGTCACGCATCTGCGAATCGACATCGCAAATCGAAACGACCTCGACCGGAGCCACCTGAATCATCCGCAGCAAATCGCACTTGCCATACCACCCGCAACCAATCAAACCTACCCGCTTCGGCTTGATGTCGAGCAAGTCCTGCGCCCAAGAAGAACGAGGCAAAGAAGCAATCGCAGTAACGGCCGCAGCCGAAGTCAAAAACTGACGACGATCCATAGTGTCAGGCTCCTGAAGAAAAGATTGGGCGCATGATGGGGATGCGGTTATTGTACTTTAAAGTGCGACGAAGAAAGCGGACGGAATTCGCAGCGCAGGCGGAATGGCGGACTGTAATCACCAACTCAGCTGAGCTTCCCTGGGTATGCCTCAGCCGAGGGCGGCAGCCGGGCAAATGCAACGCGTTTTAAAACTAGATATACGATAAACGTTGGCGAGAATATCGGAGGAGACGGACAAGGGGTCAGATCTCATTTTCGATTGATTTCGTACCTGGCCATGATACAACGTGCAGATGCCCAGACCGAGAAAAGAGACCTGACCCTTTCTTGCCTACAAGTCGAAACCGAGATGAGCATGATCAAGCGTAGGCAAGGCAACTTCGTCCGAGGCAAAACGGAACCCAGCCGCGACCAAGAATTGCACCTGATGGTGCTGACCCACAATGTTATGATTCTCTGGTGGGCTTGTGTTTTCTACAGAGCCGACCTGACCCCTTTTCCTTCCCCGATAAGCATTCGCCGACAGTGCCACCCGTCCGCTATCGTAGGTTAGCTAAAGTGTACACTAGCCCTGACCCCGGGGTGAAGGGACGCCATCCGTCCTTTGATTGGCATCAATAAGGCACGATGATTCATGCCCTTTTCTTCGTTGAGCACGCTTCTTGAGTGAGGAAAAAATAAGCGAATGACAGGTAGACGAAGACTTCAATTTGGAATGATTGCCATATTGGGCTTTATTCTTGTCGTTTCTGTCATCGTGAGGGTGTGGGCACCAAGATTAGAATTCGAGCGGATGATTTCGAGTCGTTCGTCGAACACGATTAGAGAAATTGTAGTCAAAGGCCAGGGGAGGCAAGTGAGGTGTAGAAGCAAGCACCTGGTTGAATACATTGGTAGTGGGATTATGCGATCTGCACGAGGAGGAAGGGCGTATCGCGAGGATTACGACGCTGGCCTGCCTCCCCGAAGGTATGTGCCATACACAATGCGTGTCCGAACAAGTTGTGGCTACTATTCGTTTAGTTGTTGGATTTCTGCAAAGGATTGCTGTATGTTTATTCCGTTTGAGGACCCAATCGGGGAAGACGGTACACCAAATCGTCGGTTTGAATTTGCTGAACCGATTCCAGGTGAAGCAAGGGAGATGCTTCAGTTCTTGCTGAGTGATTTAGATATGGACAATAGGCTGATGGAGTTGTAAATCACCGGCAGGGTGGCACGGCCAAGCCGCCCGCCATGTTCACCATCTCCCGGTGTGCCACTGCTGCCCTGAGCAGTGCGAGTGACGGAAACGGGGTCAGGTCCAATACTGTTCGGCACAAGGTTTGACCGGTTGGTTTTGTTTTACCAGATGTTGTCTTGAATGGCTTGGTGTTGAGCGAGCGAGGGGGTGTTTGGATCTGTTTTTGTGAGAAGTGCAGATAAAAGGGGACGGGGGTCTTTTCTCTAACTATTCTTACGCGGCCGCCCGCGGGGGCGAAGGTTGTAGCTCAAGAGGAAGGAAACGGGGTCAGGTCTCTTTTTGCTTGATGAATCATATCTCCCTCAACTTTCACGAATAAATGTCCAACGGTTGACCCGTCGCTTGGACAAGAAAAGTTGTCAGGACTTTTCGTTTCGCCCCAAGTCTACAGACTTCCACTCGCTGATCAACGCAATTTGTCCAGGAAGCGGAGACAGTGAACGGGAGTTCCGCGACCTACTTCGCTTCCTAATCCCCCGAAACAAAAAAGAAGCCAAAAATTGCCCGTGCGCTCTTGACATGAGCGCACTCACCTAGTATACATAGGTTCACCATAGGGACGATTTCCCTGATGTACTCTTTTTACCTCGGTCTTTCATATCTTGAAACCGAAATTCACCCCCACGCCGTCTTCGGTAGGGCTCCCTTAACCGTCAGTCGTATTGCCATGTCCCAAGCCAACGCACAACTCGATCCTAGTGGGTCGTTCTCGTCTGAGAACGCTCCGCAGGTGGTGCTGCGCGCTGGCAAAGCGTTCGTGTGCTCGGCCTGTGGGACGCTGGTGGAAGTACCGGCCCAGGTGGTCGGGCGGAAGGTGACTCCGGTCGAGCATGCAGCCCGGCCTGGGGTCTCGCCAGTCGAACGATCGCAGCCGGAGCCTCCGGCCTCGGACGTTTCGGCTAACCAATCAGGCGGCCTCAACGATGTAGCCGATCGAAAGGCTGCAGCCGCCAAGGTTTCCAAACCGAAGCCGCGAAGAATCGACGGGATCAGGGTTCCTTCTGCCCAGGAAATGGACCGCGCGCTGGCGTGGGTTTCATTTCACCTCAAACTGCTCGGCCTGCAAGGCGGCGAAGT
>NZ_JABRWO010000025.1 GCF_013618625.1 Bremerella alba
TCCTGATCAATCTGGCGAGCCATCAACTCTTCCCTGCGGCGCGAGACACGGATTTGGAAAAGCGTTATCATCGCAGAAAGAGATTGGACGCGCTACCGCAGATTACCTAAAGTGCGCGCTGGCCGTGTCACTCAGGCCGGAGCGTTGAAAGTTCTCTCGATCTATATCAACGAATTGCCTACGACGATCGTGTGGGAAAGCGGGTATGAATCGTTAGAGCACAAGGTTTACAAATATCGCGATAATGGTGAAGTAATATCCAGTTCACTCGAACCTCATCGAGATCCACAAGGAAATGTTCTCGACAAAGATGGAAATGTGCTGGGCGTACATGGTGTTAATGGCAACAATCTGCGAAGCATCGGAGTCTACACCGTTCCTAAGGCCGGAACTTATTACGTCGTTGGCGAACTCTTGTGGGCGATGCTGCTGGGTTACCTAGGCGGCAAGTTTGTGCTGGGGTTTCGGCGATTTCAAGACAATCAAGAAACCGAGGCCAAACCGACCGAGTAAGATAACTGGACCTTCCACCTCCTCCCCGCCATCATGGAGTCCGCCATGAAAGTTACGTTTGCAATTCTCTTTGCGTTGATCCTGGCCCCCTTCGCTTCGCTTGCCCAGGAACCGTTACCTCGGATCGTTGTTTCAAATGACGGAAAAGACTTTCGCCAAGAAGGGGCAGACAAACCCTTCTACGTCTGGGGGGTCAACTACGACCACAACCGAGACGGCAAGCTGATCGAGGACTATTGGCACGACGATTGGAAAGTAATCGAAGAAGATTTTGATGAGATCAAATCGCTGGGTGCCAACGTGGTGCGGGTTCACTTGCAGCTTCCCAGGTTTATGAAGTCAGCCAACGAGTCCAACGAAAAAAATCTCAAAAAGCTAACCGACTTGGTGAAGTTGGCCGAAGACAAAGAGCTTTACCTGAATCTCACCGGGCTCGGGTGTTACCACAAGCAGGACGTGCCTACGTGGTATGACGAACTTAAGGAGGCCGACCGCTGGCAGGTGCAGGCCAATTTTTGGAAAGCGATCGCCAAGGCCTGTCGCGATAGCGCGGCCGTTTTCTGCTACGACTTGATGAACGAACCGGTGCTCGGTGGCGGAGCCAAGACCGATCAGTGGTTGGTGGGTGAACCGCTAGGGGGCAAGTATTTCGTCCAACGGATTACCATCGACGCCGCCGGTCGCGACAACAAAGAGATTGCCGCAGCCTGGGTGAAAAAGCTGGCCGATGCGATCCGCGAAGTCGACCAGCACACGCTTATCACGGTGGGCGCTATCCCGTGGGCTCAGGTATGGCCCAATGCCAAGCCAGTATTTTACAGCCCCGAAGTGAGCGGACCACTCGATTTCGTCAGCGTGCATTTCTACCCCGAGAAGGACAAGGTCGACCAAGCAATCAGTGCTCTTAAGGTCTACGATATTGGAAAGCCGCTGGTGATCGAAGAGTTCTTTCCCTTGAAGTGCTCTGTCGAGGAGGCCGTGCAGTTTCTCGCCGAGGCCAGGCCCATTACCGACGGTGTTACCAGCTTTTATTGGGGAACCACTCAAGAGGAATACGAAGAAGAGGGCTCTATGCAAGGAGCCATTCTCGCGAGATGGCTCGAGCGTTTTCAAGCTTTGACTCAGGCAGAGGCCACGCAATAGCAGGCTGGCTTGCGCAATGCATGGCTCTGTGCCTGGTTAAGGATAGGTGCTGAGCGAATAAACGCAAAAGCTCAAAATAATATTGACACCCTGCATGGATAAGTGTCAGATGAAAACCTCATCTTTTTACTGACACCCATTTCCCGAAAGGCAGGTTGGGCATGTCATGCAAGCGTTTCGGCTTTACGTTGGTAGAACTTCTCGTTGTTATTGCCATTATCGGGGTTCTAATTGCTCTTTTGCTGCCAGCAGTTCAACAGGCTCGCGAGGCGGCACGTCGGATGCAATGCTCGAACAATATCAAGCAAATTGTTCTTGCAACCCATACGTACCACGACGTCTATGGAAGCTTTCCTATCGGTTCGAGTCAGTACAACCACACGGGCTTGGTCGGTGACCGCGGTTTCATGGGGTGGGGGATTGGGATTTTAGATTACATCGAACAACAGAACTTGTTTGATCGCTACGATTCCACCAAGGACTCGCTCTCTTCGGTGAATACTGAAGTGCGTGAGACCTCAATCGCAACGTACAACTGCCCTAGTGATATCGGTACGGGGCAATTGCATACGCCTGCCTCGGGAGCTTGCTGCAGTCGTGTTTTTGCTTCCAGCAGTTATCGAGGCGTATCGGGACGCTCTTCCGGGTCATACTACTGGGACGACGCCCGGCACTTTGCGAACACGCAATCGGAAGACAAAGGGGTCTTCCCTGCGATGGCCGAGAATGGGCGACCAACCTATTTCGGCGAGGTGGTCGATGGCACTAGCAACACGCTTATGATTGGCGAAGCGCACACGACGACGCAGCCTACCCGCGGTACCTTTTGGGCGCACACTTATACTTCCTATGCGTTGTCGTCGATTACGATTGGCTATCCGGTCCCTTCATTCGGGATTACGGACTACGAGGTTTGTGAGACGACTGCCAGCGACCTGAGCGTTTCGTCGAATGCATGCAAACGTTTTTTTGGTGCGCTGCACCCCGGAGGCGTTCAGTTCGGTCGCGTGGATGGAAGCGTTAGTTTTATTCCCGAGACAATTGACCAAATCATATTAGGCAACCTCGCTACGATCGGCGGTGGTGAAGTTGTGCCAGGCAGCTAATCCGTCGCGAATCAGCGATTAGATCAATCTGCCGTTCTTAGGCCGATCGATCTCGTTGGATTCATCTCGGTTTTGTGTCAAATTTGGGGATAAGATGAACACTCTATCCAACGCGGCCCAATTTAATGGTTCTTTCTCTTTTTCATCAGCCGCACTGCCCCTTTGTTTCTTGGCAGTCTTTGTACTGACTGGGTGCAGCAATGAAGCCTATGCCCCTGTGACCGGTGTCGTGAACTACAACGGGCAACCGCTCGAAGATGCGAAACTGATCTTCGAGCCAATCGGAGATTCAACGGGCAACGCAAACGGAAAGCCCTCGTACGGTAAAACCGATAGCCAAGGTCAATATACGCTGCGCTGTCCTCAGGAAGATGTCGAAGGTGCGGCTGTCGGCGAGCATCGGGTGCGGATTGTTACGACCAAAGCTCAACAGTACAGTCAAAAGCAAAAGGATCGAGCTCGAGAATTGCTTGAAAAACAAGAGATTGTCAACGGCAACCAAGCACCAGACATAACCGATAAAATGGTGAATGATTATCTAAGTGATGCCGTCCCAAATACGTCTAAAGAAACCTTACCGGCCAAGTACAACCTGCGCACAGAACTGACTTTCACGGTGGAATCAAGCCAGCAAAATACGGCCGACTTCGACTTAGAGGGACGTTAGTCCTATAAGAAATAGAAAGAGACCGCAATGGTACGTGCGGTCTCTTTCGGAGAGCACTATTTCAATTCACGATTGAGCAATTCCAGAAGCATCTTCCAAGACTTTTCGTCTGCATCTTGGTTGTACTGCATGCCGGGGTTGTTGTGTTTACCAGAGTCTTCCACCGTGAAGCTATGGACGGCTCCGGGGAAGGCGACGAAATTTAGATCGACTTCGGCATCTTTCAGTTTCTCTCGGAACGCTTCGATTGATTCCTGAGAAACAAAGCCATCGTCGGCACCGTGGCAAACCAGCACCTTGGCTTTAATCGCCTCGGATTGTTCTTCAGTCGGGGTAGGCAAAGCGGCATGGAACGTCGCGATCGCGTCTACATCGGCACCCGTATAGCCCAACTGCAAAGCAGTCGATCCACCAAAGCAGTACCCAATGGCGGCGATCTTTTCCGGGTTGCATTGGGGTTGTTTCTTCAGGACATCTAACGCGACAACCGCACGGTTTTGCCAATCTTCAACATTGGCTCGGACCTTACCAGCCATCTGGCCTGCGTCTTTGGGGTGATCGACGAATTGACCATCGCCGTACATGTCTGCGGCGAATGCGACGTAGCCGAGTTCGGCCAGCATCTTGGTTCGCTTCTTGGCGTAGTAGTTCAGGCCCCACCATTCATGAAAGACAAGTACGGCGGGGCGCGGCCCTTTAATGGAGTCGTCGTAGGCGAGATAGCCGTCAAACGATTTATCACCGACTTGGTATTCGATGACCTTGGTTTTCACTTCAGCCGTCGCGATAGAAGTCGCCATCGCAAGGATTGCCAGGGACGCAACAATACAACGCATGGTGTTTCTCCTTGGGTAGAGGAATGAGATGAACCGCGATCCCTGCGGCTTGGGTCGGCAAACTTGACTTAGTTATACCATGCGTGCGGGTATGGTTCTGCGCAATATCTGTTGCAATGTAAAACGCAATATATTTCTAATTTTGTTGACGGCGATGCTCAAAAGAAATATACACGATCACATGTGAGAAACGTTTTTGATTCATCCGTTTTTGGCAGACACTCCTTTTCTCCTCGATCGACCGTATCTTTTCACAATTTCTTTCCTACCGAGTCAGAGAGTCTACTCATGGTATTCATCAAACGAGATGCCGTGCCCCGAGATGGCTTTACGCTTGTAGAACTTCTTGTGGTGATCGCCATCATTGGTGTCTTGGTCGCGCTACTTCTACCGGCGGTGCAACAAGCCCGAGAGTCCGCTCGGCGCATGCAATGTTCCAACCGTATGAAGCAGTTGGGACTCGCCCTGCACAACTATCACGGCACGTACAATGCTTTCCCTGGTCTTAGAATTCAAGTCGAGCCGGCGCATCCGAGCGGTTTTGTGGCATTGCTTCCCTATGTCGAGCAAACGGCAGTCTGGGACAAGATCACCAGTGCGAGTACACCGTTCGGAACCAATTGGAATCCTGCCGAACAAAAGACGTTGATTCCAGAATTGTTGTGCCCCTCAGATCCAAACTGGACATCGCGTACCAATTCCTCGGATCGTAAGCCTCGTAGTTACCATTTTTGCTTAGGGGATAGCATTCGCCAGAATCATCGGGGCGACTCCTCAAAGCGTGGCATGTTCGTTGATTTGGAAAATCGAGATTTCAGCGATCTAACCGATGGGACGAGTAATACGCTTGCGTTGAGTGAAGTAGTCGTCGGATCGATGACTGTGACTAGAAAACTTCGTGGTAGTGTTGCCGTAACGCCAGGCATCAATACGAATCCCTCAAGTCCTGCGGATTGCTGGGCCGCTAGGGGGCCCAATGGTGAAGTCGATTCGGCCGTCTCTGTTTCGGCCGAGTCTTATATTCACCGAGCCCCGGGAAGCCGTTGGGCGGAAGGACGCGCCTTCTTCGGTGGGTTCACGACGGTCCTGCCACCAAACGCTCCGCGGTGCTCGATAGCCGACAGCGATGATCACTGGGGTGTGTGGACCCCCAGCAGTTATCATCCCGGAGGTGTTCTCGCAGGCCGCGCTGATGGTTCAACGCAGTTCATTGCCGAGACAATCGACTCAGGCGACCCGACCGAGTTCGAGGTCAGTTCCGGCAGAAGTCCATTCGGTGTCTGGGGAGCACTCGGTTCTATTAACGGCAGCGAAACGGTAAGCATTCCATAAACACCATCGGCTTGGATATTCTCATGCAACGTTTGATTGGCCTGGTCTCACTAGTGGTTGTGAGCATTGCCGGATGTTATTCCACTGACAACTCGAACCTCCCTAAGCGGGTACCTGCGAAAGCGGTCGTACTGCAGGGCGGAGAACCCGTCGAAGGCGCTACGGTAACTTTTACCGAAGCCGAAATACGCGGGGCAGTTGGAAATACGAACGCCTATGGTGAGGTCGACTTGTGGACCTATGAACCAGGCGACGGAGTGATTCCCGGCAGCTACAGCGTCGCTATTCGGAAATTGGAAGTGCTGATGCTACCCAATCCGGAAGAAGTGACACCCGAAGAATATGCGCGTGTTTCGCAAGAGGTAAATCGTGCTTTGGCCAAGCCGCCAAAGCACTTAATTCCCAAGAAGTATGCCAGCACGAAAACTAGCGAACTCACCGTCGAAGTCGTCGATGGCGGTGAGAACGTCTTTACGTTTGAGCTAGAAGACTAAAGCGAACTACTTCTTCACTTCGTCTAATCGCAGCACTTTGATCGCCAGCTCTTCGAGCTGTTTGCGATCGACGCCGCTGGGTGCTTCGGTCATTAGGTCGGCGGCACGTTGCGTTTTGGGGAACGCGATACAGTCACGAATGTTGTCCAAGTGGCCAAATAGCATCACCCAACGATCGATGCCCAGCGCGATTCCACCGTGCGGCGGAGCACCGTATTGCAATGCATCGAGTAGGAAGCCAAAACGTTCTTGGGCGTCTTCTTCGGTCATACCCAACAGGCCGAACACCTTTTGCTGGGTGCTGCTGTCGTGGATACGAATCGTTCCCCCGCCTGCTTCGCTGCCGTTAATCACCAGGTCGTAAGCCAATGCTCGACATTTACCCGGGTCGCTGTCAAGAAGCTCGACGTCTTGAGGTCGCGGCGCGGTGAACGGATGGTGCATGGCCACCCAGCGACCTTCTTCCTCGTCGTAGTCGAACATTGGGAACTCGACCACCCAGCTGAAGTGCATCGACTCGGGGTCGTACAATTTCAGTTCCGCACCCAGCTTCTTACGCAGGCCATAAAGTGCTTTGCAGGTCACCTCGAACTTGTCGGCAACGATCAGGATCAGGTCGCCTGGTTCGGCGGCAAAACGCTCTTTGAACTTCGCCAATAATTCAGGAGTGAAATTCTTCGCGATGGGCGAGTTCAACGTTCCGTCAGCTTCGACCTTAAACCATGCCAGGCCCTTGGCACCAAAGTCGTCCTGAACCATCGAGGTCATGTCGTCGATCAAACGGCGCGAGTATTTGTCGGCGGCTCCCTTGGCGCAGATCCCGCGAACTCGGTTGCCTGCATCAGCAACGGCTTTAAAAACACGGAATTCCGCTTCGGCAGCCAGGTCGGTAGCATCGACGATTTCCAAGCCGAAACGCAGGTCCGGTGCGTCGTGGCCAAAGCGTTCCATGGCCTCGTCGTAAGTCATCCGGGGCAGCGGCCCTGGGACATCGGTACCGTGGATTTCCTGGGCAACCTTGGTGACCAATCCGTCGATGATGCCGATGACGTCTTCCATTTCACAGAAGGCCATCTCCATGTCCAACTGCGTGAACTCTGGCTGACGGTCGGCGCGAAGGTCTTCGTCGCGGAAGCAACGGGCTACCTGAACGTAGCGGTCGTACCCGGCTATCATCAGAATTTGCTTGTAAAGCTGCGGCGACTGGGGCAGGGCATAGAATTCACCGTGATGCACCCGGCTAGGAACCAAATAATCGCGTGCTCCTTCAGGCGTGCTGCGGCCGAGAATCGGTGTCTCGACATCGATGAATTCGTGCACCTCGAAGTAGTCTCGCATCAGCTTGATGATTTGGCTTCGCAGCAACATTGTCTGTTGCATTTGTTGCCGGCGAAGATCCAAATAGCGATGTTTCAGACGCAGGTCTTCCCCTGGTATATCTTGCTGACCAGGAAAGAACGGTGGTGTCTTGCACTTGTTCAGGATGGTCAGCTTCTCGACTTTGATTTCGATCTCGCCGGTGATCAACTTCGGGTTGACGGTACCATCGGGGCGGGGATCGACCTTGCCGACAATCTGAATCACGTCTTCGTTGCGGAGACTTCGCGAGAGCTTTTGCGTTTCTTCGCCGCTGTCGCTGCTGAAAACCACCTGAGTCTTGCCATATCGGTCGCGAAGATCGACAAACAGCCCGCCGCCGTGGTCGCGGTACGAATCAACCCACCCAGCCAGGGTAACGGTTTGGCCGACGTCGGATTTTCGTAATTCGCCGCAAGTGTTTGTGCGATACAAGGTTCTGTTCCTCGCAGATGTTCAGGACAGCGTCGAAGTGAAGGGGGAAATCGAGTATTTTAGACCGACAACGCCCGAATGCCTAGATTGGGCTTTCCGGGCGAAGTCCGTAGTTGGTTCTCACATCTTTCCTCTGCGGCCTCGCTAACTAAATCCTTAGCTAATTAATCCTAACGATTTTAATGACCGCTTCCCTCGCCTCGTCGCATCAGGTATACCGGCGCTCATGAGTGAAATCCTTGATATTCCGGAAGTGGTCGGGCTGCAGTCTCGATCCGATGTAATCCGTATCCCTCCTGACTTAGACGTCCCGTTGACCGGTCGGGTTCGGCACTTGGTCGATACGGCCGAATTTCGCCGATTGGTTCACATTAGCCAACTGGGGCTCGTGTCGCTCGTTTTTCCGGCCGCTCATCACAGCCGATTCGAGCATAGTCTGGGTGTTTACCGGACCATGCTGCTTTACCTTCAGCGCCTGGCCCATGTGCCGGAGTTCGCAGCAGTCATCGAAACCAAGGACGCCGAACTGATGATCGTGGCGTCGCTTCTTCACGATCTGGGGCACTGGCCTTTCTGCCATCCGATTGAAGACATGCGACTGCCTGGCGTTCCTCAGCACGAACTGTTCGCCAACAGCTTTCTGTTGGAAGGAGAAATCGCCGATTGTCTGCGCGACGATTGGGGCATTAATCCGCGCGATGTCGTCAGCTTCTTGTCCGAGAAGGGACGTACCAGCAAGATGAAGCTGATGCAAAGCATCATTTCGGGGCCGATTGATGTCGACAAGCTTGATTACTTACAGCGCGATAGTCTGCATGCTGGCGTCCCTTACGGCCGCAACTTTGACCAGCAGCGTTTAATTGCCAGTTTGTGCGTGAATCAGGCCGGGGATAAGCTCGCCTTGACGAACAAGGGGCGAACCGCTGCCGAGATGATGGTCTTTGCCCGGTATGTCATGTTCAGCGAAGTTTACTGGCACCACGCGGTTCGCAGTGCGACGGCAATGCTACAGCGTGCCTTCTTCATGCTGCGTCCGCAGTTGGAACTTGACTCGCTATTTCGCCTGGCCGAACGACCGATGGTCGACACGATGCTGGAAGCTGCCGGTAATGGCCCTGCTCGCGATTTGCTGGATGGCTTATTCGGTCGTTCTCGCAGGCTATATAAGCGGCTGTTCGAGTACTCTCACTTCGATCACCCAGAGCTATTTCATCAAATTGCCAGACGGCCCTATGACTGGCTAGTCGATTTGAGTGATCAGTTCGCCACGACCCTATCACGGCACCTGTCGCGTCGTGTCGCACCGCATGAAATTTTGATCGATGCACCGCCGGTAAAGTTGGAAGTGCAATTTAATATCGATGTGCTCCAGCAGAAGTCCGGCAAGTATCGTGCGTTGGGGGATGTTTCGCCGATGGTCGAAACTCTCGCCAAGCGGCAGTTCGACGACTACGTCAAGAAAGTGCGAATCTTTATCCATCCGCGTTTAGAGGAATCGATCGGGAGTGACTTAGAGATCGAATCGTTATTTGTCGATACGGTCCGAAGTATGTTTCCTGAAACAGGCTAAAGCTAAGAAGCTACTTAGACTTCAAATCGAAGTCATGCTTGAGTGAAGAGCTATTCACTTCGATTTTCAATTCCGTGTTTCGATTGTAGTTCTTGGGAATCGATTCCTTCGTAACGTCCTCGGATGGACTGTCTGCCGTTCCGTAGGTCTTCCTTTGACCAACGACTTCTGGCGAATTGATTTTGACGGATTTGCTGCCCGGTGTGGTCATCATCGTGTACTGGCCATTCACGATGGAATCTCCTTCGACGCCCCCTCGGCCATCGGTGGCCTCGAAGGAGATCTTCCCCTTGTTCACCGGTTGTCCGTCCAAGGTTACGTTACCCGTTACTTCGACCAGGTCGGAACGTCCTGAGCCGCAACCGGCATTGAAAAGTAGGAGGAATGAGACCGCGGTGCTGCAAGCGACCAGTTTTCGAGTCATCATGGTGCGATTCTTCCCGAGCGAAGTGAGCATTGTACTTGCCGCAAACGTATAACTAGTTAAGCGAAAGGGTTTCCTTGCCTTCCATCGTGCCAGCGGCTCGCCATACGTCGACCGCGATCGTTTCGCTGACGAAGTGAACCGAGCCGTCCGCCATTAGCACTTGGACGCCGCCCGGGTGAAGGCTGCGTGCTGCATGATGCTCGTTGCCACCAACGCAGGGTAAGCCGATCTCCGGTTTATCGACACACCAAGCCGAAGACATGCCATCGGCTGCCGATGAGTTGGGCGTCAACACGGTCATGTAGCCACCGCCGGCGGCGTCGTCGTTGAAGGAATCGCCGCGATGGTCTTTTTCTGAGTCGTTGGGATGAGCTCGTAATTCCGACATGAGCATCGTATTGCTGAGACCATCGGTGAAGCCAGAGAAATCACTTGTGCGCGGCGTTTCGCCAAGTGCGCCATTGCTTCCCTCGAAGCCGAAAGGGGCTTTCAATGCTTCAGTCGCGGTGGAACCACCATTGGGAATCGTCACGTTGCCGTAGTTCACACCATAGTGAATGCGGCATCGCCAGTAGGCGTCGGAAGTATTCATCTTGCCCCCATTCATGCTGGGGCAGTAGTAAAGGTCGACTGGCTGAGCCAAGACACCGTCCAGCGTGTTTTGAACAATGTTCGGAGCTTCGTAAAACGCTTTGTTGTAGTCGTATGCTTCGGCAAGATTGTTTTGTTCAATATAGGGCCACAGACTGACAACCCAAGTATGTCGTTTGCCATTGCTGTCATTGGTTGCGCCAAAGGGCAACTTGTTGAGGGTGTCGTGGTAGTTGTGCATTGCCAGGCCCCACTGCTTGAGGTGGTTGGTGCACTGCATCCGCCGGGCTGACTCACGCGCCATCTGTACCGCCGGAAGCAACAAGGCGATGAGCACGCCGATGATGGCGATAACCACCAACAATTCGACCAGCGTAAAGCCACGAGATGAGGGTACACGTGCCACGGTGCCGTTCCTTACGATGATTCTTGATGATGAGAAGGAAGAAAAGAGTTGCGAGACTGAAGCTGTAATGAGGGAAAAATAGAATTCCTGTAAAAAAATAACTTTCACTGCAATGATAGCGATACGATTCAAGCAATGCAAGATTAATGGCCGCAATGCTGGCGATATTGGTCTCTTGAAGCACAGAGACAGTTTAAGATACCTGGGCGGCCTGATCGTAGCTTACTAGAAACCACCCTTCACCCAGTGAGACACTTCGCATCAAGTGGTGAGGCTCTAGCAGGCCGCCGACAAACGATTCCGGCTGATCACCGGACGGATGCCATTCCAGCCAGGCTCCACGTTCGCTTCCCGAGAGTTGGAAGCGAATCCCTCCGGCATCGCTACGTTCGATGCTGCTGAATGTCGGTCCCGTCTGAGCCATGGGCGGGGTCGTGAGAAGAATGAGCGTCTTGGCTTTCCCTGAGGGGTAAGCCATGAACGGTCCCAGACTCTCTCGTTGGCCATCTACTTTGGGCCAGTCTTGATTTAGCGACTGTGCGATTGACTGGAAAGCTGCCACGTGTGAATCGATCCGCAATCGCTTGCCAGCCCAGATCAACTCATCCCAACTATTCATCAAACCAAGCCAGCAACATGCCAACGAAAGAAAGACCATCCAAGACGAAAGAGCCCGGTGGCCTCGAGAGCCCATCGTTATGCCGAAGGTCAGCATCCCGAGACTAACGGCACCTACAATCACCATAAATCCCAAAACGAATATCTTCCATTGGGCGGCGAGCGAATTGGCAAACTCGTCCAGGTCAGATCCGTCTTCCGTCCAGCCGAGTTGGAATTCGAGGTGGTCCCAAGTGGAAGAAAACCGAGCATCCCACACAATCCACCCGGCCAACAGCAGCAAGATTGCAGCATTAATCAGCCAAAGAACCAGCGGATGACGCCCGAGTGTTAAGTCGCGCAGCCAAACGAGGGAAGCCGACAACTTTGGCCACTGATTGCGAGAGGCAAGTTTGTCAGCTGGGGCGTGCATCAGATATCAATCCCTTCTTTTCCGGTTTTCGCATTGGTCTTAAGAGGCGAGATTGAGGAAATGATATGCGGTCCGCATTTCCCCCTCTCCACCGCAAGGGATGAGGGGGCAAAAGGTCGTTCGGAATTGAGCTTATTCTGTCGCGGTGCCGGCGGGCTTGGCAGAATCGGCATCACAGTAAGATAGAGCCATTAGCGCAAACGCAGTTGCCAGGTTCTTGTCGTTTTCAAACCAGCGACCGTTTTCGTTGGCCCACGAACCATCTTCGTTTTGACGTTTGGCCAATTCGTTGATCAGGTCTTCTCGCCAATTATGTGTGTTGCCATCGGCATCGGTCACTTCGGTGAGACCAACCGTACCCAGACCGGCCGCGAAGGTGTGGTAGTAATAGAACAAGCCGGCACTCCCCATGCCAGGATTCTTTTCGACACTGTAGTTGTCTTTGACCCACTGGGAAGCGGCCTTCACACGCGGGTCATCCTTCGTCAGCCCAGCGTAGATCATGCTCTTCAATCCGGCGTAGCTCATCGAGCCATAGCTGCGAATGCCACCATTCTCGGTATAGCGTTCCGGCGAAGTCGATGGATCAATCTTTTCGCGAGGCACTTCGTAATAGAAACCGCCATCGTTCACCTTTCCGGCGAACTGGGTATCGTTGTATTTGCTTTCCAAGTTCTGGCATCGCGAAACAAAAACTAAGGCGCGTTGAATGGCTTCGTCTTCGGCTTCACTTCCTGTTTCGATCAGAGCTTCAACCAAGTAACCGGTGTTGGAAAGATCTGGGCGACCGGCTCCGCCATAGCCAACGCCACCGAACCACACGTCTTCTTGCTCGATCTCGCCTTTGCCGTATTGAAGCCCCGTAACAAACTCGCGAGCTTTCTTGAGCGTTTCGTTATAACGACCATCGGCATTGGCTTCGTTGAAGCAGAGCATCGCAACGCAGGTTTCGTAATTACGTAAGCGACCGTTGCCGTAAATTCCGCCATCCGGCTTAACGAATCCCTCCAGCGCTTTCAAACCTTTCGCGACGACTACGTCATCGACCGTCTTGCCGTTGCGTAGGGCCCCGGTTACAGCAAGCGCTGTAAGACCTGGTCCAGCTTGTGCGGTGAAACTTCCGTCAGCGGCCTGGCCGCTGTTCTCTAAGTACTGCAACCCTTTGGCCACTATGGTGTCGAGCTTCTGCTGTGACTCGCTTGAAATGGGGTTATCCGCAGCAACGGCGAAGGATCCCCATGCCAATAGTAAGCAGGGGAAAATTCCAAAGAAAACGCGACGGGAAATGTTCACAGCAACCTCGTTTCTCATAGTGACGAATAGCGCGCATTGAATCGATATCGCAAAGGTCATGCCAGCACGCATAAGGTGGTTCGAAATGAGCGAAACTCGAATGTTTTGAAGCGAGTCACGCTCGATACGATTTTCGTGGTGTCGATCTAGGTGACAGGCATGTCGTGCGAAGCGACATGCCAGAGCGATCTACTCCTGTTCATCGAGATGCCGTGTCTGACGTTTGGCAGCAAGCAAGCGGTCGAGATAACCTTTTTCCTCTTTCACTTCGAGGCCTGGTTCCGCTGCGGTCGGCGCGGATACCTCTTCTGTTTGGGGAGCCGCAATAGATACGTCGGCAATCATTTCCGCATCGTCGAAAGTGGCCTGCCAATCTTGGTTTAACTTTTCTTTTTGGGCTTTCAGTCTATGGAGCGACTCACCGGCTAAGGCTTCGGGAATGGGCTGATGTCTGATGCGTGCCCACAGGGTACCGACCCAGGCAAAGCTCCACAGAACCCGTCGATTGGCGATGTCCATCACGAACAGGCAAGCTACCGTCACCAGGACCAAGTACCAGAGCGGGCGTTGGCTGCTTGCTTTGCGGAGGTCGTGACGGAACGGTGTTGCTTCGATGTTGGCCAATTGCTCTTCGGTCATGTCCAAGTTGAAGATCTCGCCAGGGCGGCCGCCGAGGGGCGTCAGTGCGGCAAAACGCCGAAGCATCGGCAAGTTGTCAGAGCGATCACGAAACTCCTGGGCGTTTTGTACATTCACGCCGATCCGTAGCGGTGCCTGCCCTGGTTCAGGCGACACTGCCAAGAAGTGTGGACCGGCATGTTGGGCATCTAACTCGACCTCGTAGCGACCTGGCGCTACTTGAACAAAAGCTTCACTCACTATTTCGGATCGTGGGCCGACTCCGTTGAGCTGCGGTGCTGCAAAGTTGACGAAGTTTCCCTCGTCGTCGAGGGCATTGAGAATGAGTTTCACTTTTTGTCCACGGACTTCCGACGCAACGAGATAATTGTCGGAAGTACCAGTCGTTCGCATGCACCAGCGAATCATCTGCATCTGCAGCTTTTCATTGCCTTCCCAGCCGGTCCAGTCCGTTGTCCATCGCTGGCCAACATCGCTGGTCCAGCAGACACTTCTGCCAATACCGTATTGCCACGCTGCGAGTAGTGCGTTGGTTTGGCCCGTTGGATCCGGCGACGCGAGCAGTACATCGACCAGCGGACTATCCTTAGGGGTTGTCATCACATAGCCCGTAAACGGCGGGACTGTGGAAGGAATCCCTTTCAGAATTTCGTGATTCGCCGAGACTAGCGGCACCATTCCACTCGGTTTCTCGAAGACCAAGGGGCGAGCCACGCGACGGGTCTCTTGCATGAAGATACGTGGGATCGCTTTAGGCGAGGTCACTTGATAGAACTTTCCGCGTCCGATCGCTGCAATCTGATTTAATAAACGTACATCGGCATCTTGTCCCACAGCAACGGTTGATACTGTGATTCCGCTCTTTTCAATCTGACGGGTCAGGTCACCAAAGTCGGCTCGTGGAGTTTGCCCATCCGTCAGAACTATCATGTGTTTAATCGCGGCTTCATTGGCTTGCAGTTGACGAAAACCGTCCTCCATAGCGGGGAACATATTCGTTCCGCCACTCGCAGAAAGACGAGACATCATCTGCGTAACAAACTGGCGGTTCTTCGCAGTTTGCAGCGGGACAGTACGCGACGTGTTAGAGTCGAATGTGGTGACCCCGATGTAGTCGTGGGGCCCGAGGGCTCGTAGCGACTCGCGGGCTGCGGCTTTGCACCAGTGGATTTTCTCGCCAGACATCGACCCCGATTTATCCATGACCAGCATCAAAGCCCCGACTGGTACGACCTTGGCATCTTTGATCTTAAAGTCGAGCGGCATCGCCTCTTCGATCGGTGTGTTGGTCCAACCTCCGGCCCCAAAGCTGTCTGGTCCCCCCAGCATTATCAGCCCGGCACCTAAGTTCCGCGTGTTGTCGGCAAGCATTTGCATCTGGGCATCGCTGAACGCTGTGATTTCGCGGGTATCGCCACTGCTACGTGCCACATTGCCAAGAATGACTAGATCGTACGGCTGAAGATCAGATAGCCTGGTGAAGAGTTGGTTGCTGGGTTGAATGGTTACTTTTAAGTCATTTCGTCGAAGCATTTCGGCGAAGTCATCCAGCTCGTTGGGACGGGTAGAGTCGACAATCAGCAATACTTGGCCAGAAGACTCGATGTGTGTAAACGAAGCAGCACGGTTGTTCTGCGTGAAGCCATCAACCCCTTTAAGGTCAGGGGTGAACTCTGCTTCGTAGGTGTAGAAACCACCTTCGGGCAGGTTGTCTTGAAAAGAGAAGACACGGGTTCCCGGGGCGAGTTCGATTTGTTGTTCTATAACGACCTGATCGCGTCCATTGCCACGGCGAACAACACGAATCTTTCCTGCAACCGGTTTATTGCCGGTCTTCTGATCCCAATGGATTCCGGGGCGATTGTTCAATACGACCTGCACTGGAAAGGGAGTCTTCTCCCGCATGTTGGCAGGCGTGGTGATTTTTTCGACGGTAATTTCTGTGCGAGCCTGAGCGGTGATCGGAACTACGTCGATACCGATGCCTGCCTGGCTCAACGCTCTTGCAGCCGGCATGGCGTTGCCGAGAGTTTCTTTGCCATCGGTCACGATCACGACTCGCTTAGCCGCATCCACAGGGAATGCTGCTTGGGCCAGTTTCAACGCCGCTTCCAGATTTGTCTGTTGTGGATCGATGGCGGTTTCCATCTTGGATCGCAGAAACAGGTCGCCGGTCCAGGGCGGGATTTCGATGGCCGCGTTGCCGCCGAAACTAATCACGCCGACGCGGTCGTCCGGAACTTGCTGACGAAATGTATTGGCGGTCGAACGAACATAGTCGACCACGTCCTCTAGCCGTTCCGGCGGAATGCTTAAGGAACGATCAACAAGATAGATCACTGTCAGGCGATCATTTGTGCGAACCAGTTCGACTTCAGCTAAGGTCAAAACGACAAGTAAGCAAAGAAGACTTCGTAGTCCGTTGGCCAGAATCCAACGCCAGCGATTGCCAATGGCGAGTCCATGCCAAGAGACCCACCACAGCGCAGGTATGATCGCCAATAGCATCAAAAAGAAAGGGCGTTCTATCGAAAACTGAAGATCGAGCATTCAGCGTCTTTCGGACAATTAGCGTTCCAGCAAAGCATTTCTCTCATTCTACGCAGAAGAAACAAAAAAACAGACTCGATGATCAAAATGCCGAGACAAAGTGGATGATTGCAGTGGGCAGAGCCGGACATTCCGTTACGATGAAACGACCGGAGTAGGGGCTCGATTCCGGCGATAACACGACTCTTGCACACGGAGGCCGCATGAATTCCCATTCACCGGAAACTGAAGGGCGTAGTGGGCTGCTGAAGAAAGGGATCGATGTGATCGACCGTCTGGTCGTCCCATTGGTGTGGTACAGCGTCGGAATGTTGGCCATCGAATGCCAGTTTTATCCCAATCATGATAGCTATGACACGCCCGGTATTTTTCTATGGTCCGAGCGTATCGTCGCACTCATTTTCACCGTGGAATATGTCATACGTTTCATCCGAAACTCAGGCCGCGGATTTTATCCCATCACATCCCTCGGGGTAATTGACCTAATTGCGATCTTCCCTTTTTGGATCGGTTTTATTCCAGCGGTCGATCCCTACTTGCACTTGGTGCGCACACTTCGTGTATTGCGAATGCTGAAGTTCTTTCGCTATTCAAGGGGACTGCAACTCATGGCCCTGGGCTTCTATCGCTCTTACTGGAGCCTAAGGCCGTTGCTGCTCGCGACGTTGATCATGATTTTGTTCACGATGTTCGCCTTGTTTGAAGTCGAAGGGATGCATCAGGAAGAGTTCCGTAGCTTGTTCACCGTGGCCTGGTTTTTAGAAGTAACCGGAACCACGGTCGGCTACGGAGATATGTCGCCGGAATCGGTGCCAGGGAAGATCATTGTCATGGTTTACATGATCGGTGGCTTGGCTATCTTTATGGCGTGCTTCAGTGCGATAACGAGCAGCTTCGACCAAGTATTCAAGGAAGCGGCAGACCCGAACTTCGACCCATTAGATCAATTTGATAAGGTTCGCGAAGAACAAGAAGTGCTGGAAGAACAATTTAAAGACACTGGAATGTCCGATTTTGAAGACGAAGCAGCCGAGGAGGAATCGTCGGACAAGTCAGAAGAATAGAACGTATAACCTGAAATGATTGCAATGAGAACAGACCATGGAACCACGTGTCAGCTTGATTACGCTGGGTGTGAAAGACTTGCAGCGTTCGCTTCAGTTTTATCGCGACGGATTGGGCCTGCCGACCTCGTGGCAAGGGGATCAGGGAGTGGTCTTCTTTCGGACGACCGGCACGTGTCTGGCACTATATCCTTTAGATAAGCTCGCCGAGGATGTGGGTGGCGCTTGGATCGGCCAAGAACGTTCTCAATTCACAGGCATCTCGCTAGCGCACAATGTCCGAGAAAAAGATGAAGTGGACCACATCTTAAAGCAAGCGGAAGCGGCTGGTGCCAAAATAGAAAAGCCGGCGCAGGACACCTTTTGGGGTGGCTACGCCGGCTACTTTTCGGATCTGGACGGCTATCTATGGGAAGTCGCCTACGGTGCGTTCGATTTCAACGAAGACGGTAGTTTAAAGATTCCCTAAGGTCGCGTGGCCCCCTTTTTCATCTCGTCGAGAGTGAAGTTGATCTCGTTTTCACCTGGGTCGACGACCGCAGTCAATTCAGTTTGTGCGTTGTACTTGGGTGGAAGAATTTCCTTTTGCCAACGCGACTCGCCGTTTTCAGGGTTTTCGATTCGGTCTTCGGTCGTAATCGCAACTTGATGATTACCAACCAATGCGCCCCATTCCCGACCCATGAAGTTCAGCGTGTATTCCCCTTGCTGATTAGTCTTTCCATAGGAAGGTCGACCGCTTTCCGGTTGAAAGCGAACCGTTGCATCGGCAAGCGGTGCTCCTTGCAGGATGACTTTGCCATGCGCGTTGCCGAACTCTAGATCAGGCCTTCCGCCAAAGCAGCCAAGTGTTGTCGTCAGCGCGACGAGCATCGTCAATCGCCATATCATGATAGATCTCCTGATAAAAGGTCTTCAAAGCTTTTACCTGCCGATGACTAGTACTCGCCAACTGTCTGGCCATCGAAGCGGTTCGAGAGATTTTGATACGTGGACTGATCGATTGTTTCAGGGAGGAAGTGAACGCTGCCGTCAGCGAACGCGAACATGGCTCCGCCTGGGTGTAGGCTACTGAACCAATGACGGTACTGCCAGTTGGTAGGTTCGGGCTCATTCATCGGGAAGCCCGTACAGCCGGCGACCTCCAGGGATCCGTAGTATCCACTGTTGTCCTGGTTTCCGTCCGTAGTGCCGGCCCATTGGGTATAGGTAACGTTCGTATTGAACGGAAGTTTTAAGTGACGTTCACCAACCATCATGGTGTTTGACGAACCGTCGGTGATGTCCCGAAATGCATTCCCTTCCACTCGGTGGTGAAAAATTCCGGATGCCGAACTCGTTGGACCCTCGTCGTAGTAATAAACACGCGGGCCTGTTCCGTTAACGCCAGGGTAGCTGGATAGCCCCAAATTGACGCCGCTTATTGCCCGAGACGAAGTATCGGTGGGACGGGCATCAGAAGGACAGGTGAACGCTTCGAGAGATTGGCTGAGAACATCTGGTCCCTGCGGCGAATTAGCGGCGTCTCTTAAGGTTTGTTGACCGACCTGAAGGGAATCGTAGATGTTACCTTGCTCGATCATCGGCAAAATCAAAGCACTCCACGCCCAAGCTGCGTCGGTCGCAGTTTCTTCCCGCACGATCATAGGCGGAAAGCTGCCATGCGTATCGTGATAGTTGTGCAGAGCCAATGCCAACTGTTTTTGGTTGTTCGAGCAAGACATCCGCCGCGCAGCTTCACGTGCCTGTTGGACGGCCGGAAGGAGCAAGGCAATGAGCACGCCGATAATGGCAATCACCACTAACAATTCCACCAGGGTAAACCCTGGCCGCTTACGGTTCAGATTCATAGCAAAATCCGTAATAAAGAAAATAAGATGGAAGCACGAAACCGCATGATGAGGAGGGCGTGGGGCGCAGTGCTAAGGGAAAAGGGGGTGGAAACGCATCGGAAAAAAGTTCACCAATGCTGTGTTTCCACGATGTTAATCGTATAGAGTTCCCGCGATATCAACCAGTTTAATTTCTGGTGAAATCTAATCTTTTATAACGGGCGGCGGAATCGGGACCCTTAGGGTAATTCAAAGGTGATCGTCACTGCGCCTATTGCGCTTTTACTCAGAACGACCAGATTCGCGGAATCAAAGTGATAGCCGTAATGGCGATCAGAACTGCCAGGGGAATGCCTGACTTGAGATAGTCACGCGGCGTATAACCGCCAGGCCCCATGACCATGAGATTGGTTTGATAACCGATGGGAGTGAGGAAGGCCATCGATGCTCCGATGGCGATGGCCATGATGAACGGACGAGGGCTCATGTCACTTTGTTGAGCAATGGCAACTGCGATCGGTAGCAGCAAAGCGGCTACCGCCGTATTGGTAATTGTTTCGGTGAAGACAACCGTCAGCAGATAAATGACCACCAGCAAGGTAAACGGATTGGTACCGACAGTGGTGACAAGTCCTTCGGCAATCATCTGAGCGGCACCACTTTCCCAAAGTGCGTTACCTAGGCCTAACGCTGCGGCGATTGTCACGATGACTTGTATGTCGAGGGCCCCACGGGCTTCGGATGCGGATAGGCACTGAGTCAAGATCATGAGACCGGCGATTGTCAAAGCGGCGATCGCAGGACTCCCCCAACCGCCAGCAAATTCAAACCCCGCAAAGACAGACGTCAGGCAGAGCCAGAGAATCAATAAGATCATCAAACCGCCAGAGAGCAGGGCTCGATCGTGACGCCGCGGTTCGGCATCGTCAACGCTGCTGACCAGGTAAAAGTCGCGATTGTTTCTATGCTGGGCAATGAAGTCCGTTCGAGTTTGTAACAGTAACGTGTCGCCAACTTCGAGTTCGATGTTACCAATTTTGTTGGGTAAGCGTTGGCCATTTCGATGTACGGCAACGACCGCTGCGTTGTACAGTTGACGGAAGTTCGCCTTTCGAACGGTGGTACCAATCAGTGGTGATGAAGGGCTGAGAACAACTTCCGTGAGATGGCGTTGAACGCGCGACTCTGGATGGAACTCGTAAGTACGGTCGGCTGCGGGAATGAGTCCCGGAATCTTTTCAAGATCGACGATCGTATTCACCAGCCCGGTAAACACGAGCCGGTCACCAGCCCGAACGAAGTCGCGGGGGGTTACTGGAGTGATAATATCGCCGTCTCGATCAATTTCGATGAGGAACAGGCCGTGAAGATTACGAAGACCAGCGGCTTCCACCGTTCGATCAATCAACGGGCATTCAGGCTGAACCATCATTTCGACGAGATACTCGCGCTGCTGGTCTCCGAGTAGCTCCATGATGTCTCGTTTACCAGGCAGAAATCGCTGCCCGAGTACCAACATGTACAAGCTGCCGACAATCGCACAGGGAACCCCAACCCAGCTGATTTCAAAGAATCCCATCGGCTGAACATTCGGAAGCAGTTTCTCTCGGTTGGCCAGTGTTATTTCTAATGCCGGACGATCCGCAGGAGTTGCCAAGGCAATCTTGGACTCGAGGTCTTTGATTTCATTCTCAACGATGACAACGCTGTCGCGCAGCTTTTCATTGACGACCAGAGTAGTACTGGTACCGATCAGTGTGCAAACACCTCCTAAGATCGTCAGATAGCTCAAGGGAAGCAGTAACTTAGACGGAGATAAGTTTCGCTGACGGCACCAGTCGATAAGGACCGGCATCATCATGGCGACCAGGGCAGTGTTCAAGACGAACGCGGCCGAGACGACGATGGGACCTGTTAACCGGAGCAGGGCAGAACGTTCATTGGTGGCACGTCCTAGGATTTTCGCCCCAATCCAATCCAGTACGCCAGTCTTTCGAAGACCGGCCGAGACGACCAATAAAGCACTGATGGCGATCACTGCCCGACTGGCGAAGCCACTGATTGCCGTTTGCGGGGAAACGATTCCCGTGAGCGTTACAAAACAGAGCGCTAACAAGAACAACAAATCGACCGATACGCGTCGTGCAAATTGAATCGCGAGAAATACAGCCAAAGTGGTCGCGATGGCAATCCAAGGATGTGCGGCTTGCAGGAATTCCATATCGGTGAGTTGTCGCTCGGACGCGGTCCGTCCGTCGAAGGGGTGAAATGAATGCGATTTGTTATTGTCAGGAGGAACCCGTCCGACGGTAGGGGGGATTCTTTACGTTTCTTCGACCAAAAGGGCAGGGTGGGCTCTGTGAAAAAAGGTGCGGAATGTGACGGCACCTGTCTTGCTCAAATCTCCTGTCTTATCCAATGGACCTAATGGGTTCAAATTGAAGTTGTCGATACCCTAGTCTAGCTAAACTACCCACCAAATACGCGAGGCAAGGATTGCCTGACTTTGCTAATCGCGTTCTTTCGAAAATACTCTGGGAGGATACAGAGAGATGACTTGCCGCATATTCGCCGGATTGACCACGCTGTTCGTATTGGGATTTTGTGCCAGTTTCGAGGCGAGAGCTGACCAAAGTGTTGACGCAAAAAACGTAGTAAGCGTGCAATTAACTCCTGAATTTCATCCTGAAGTGGAGTTCCGTATCGCGGAAGCGCTCAAACGACCTCCCATTGATTGGAGTGTGTCGCAAGATCATACGTTCGCGGAAAAGTCTGAGCCCGTTGAGCAGAAAGAACTTGCTACCGAAATGATCTCGCAATGGGAATCCCTTCTGGCCAACCCTATTTATGCCGACTTTCAGGATTCGATTAACGCCCACTTGCGATCGATCATTAAAGCCGAATTTGCCGCACAGAAGCAGGTTGATCAACCTGTCGCATCATCAAACACATCCAGCGATGTTCAAGAGGTGTTTGAGCAGGAAATTCAATGGGATGACCTGCCGCAAATTAATACTGGTGAAGAAGTTATGGCGTTACTCGCGTTGGATGACGCGGAGTTTCCGTTAGATCCGTACGGATACGATGAGTACAACAACTACTTTGAGCCTGAAATCTACGACTGGTTTGTGTTCGTAACCGATGACTTGACCGTAGTTTACGTCTACGAAAACAGCGATGTTTTACCAAGCAAGGTCGACCCGGTTTTACTCGCAGAGGAAAGTACCCAACCGATTGTGCCTGAATCGTTCCAAGTATTTGTAAGAGAACAAGTTCGAGCGATTGCATCGGGAGAAATTGTCCTCGGTGAACTGGTTACTACGTTTCAGCAGCATTGGGTTGCCATCACGAAACCTGTCTCAATCGCTTCTCTCCGTAAGTCTGAACTGCTGCCTACTCACCGCGTGTCGCAGCTACAAGATTTGCTGCGATTTTAGTAAGTCAATTGCTGAGAGTAGTTTATGTTGTATTATGCAAGGGAGCGTTTGCTCCCTTGCAGCCGTTTTTACACAGAAGTGTACCCCAGTTATGGGGGCTCCTGCAGGAACGACCCGTCTCACCTATTTTCCCAAAATGTTAATCCAGCTAAACTTAAGCGGATTCGCTGTTTTTTGGTGGCAGTATTTGCAGTCGGGAAATAGAATTAGGCTTCAGACCGGGCCATATTCCCTGCGCCAAGCCTATTTCGGGTTGGATTGGGTCGATGCGGAACCTGTTTGTAGCCAGCAGACTTGCGGCCATTTCGGAACAGAGTCGCAACGAACAACACTTCTCACAAATTCTTTTTTGGAGTTTCGACTATGCCTAAGCGTGAGCACTTCGAGCAGTGTCTCTCGGCATTTTTGGCAATCGGGCTAGCCGTATTGATGGTGGCTCCCGCCGTGGCGGACGATGCCACTTTCGTTGCAACCTATCAGCAAGCTGCCGGGCCCCGCTACTTCGCCATGAGTGTTTCTCTTGAAGAGAAATCCGATGCCAGCCCATCCGAAGTGGTGGTGATGGTTGATACTTCTGCCAGTCAGGCCGGCATCTACCGAACCGATTCGATCGCGACAGCCAAAGCCTTGATGGCTTCGCTTCCTGCCGATTGTCGTGTTCAGTTGTTTGCAGGCGATATCATGGCAGTTCCCATGACGGGGAGCTTCGTTTCGCCGCAAGGTAGCGAAATTTCAGAAGCGTTTGCCAAATTGGAACGACGCGTGCCGCTGGGTGCTACTGATCTAGCTGAACTGATCAATGACTCCGTTGCCACTTTTACGAAGTCCAGCAAACTAAACCGCTCTATCGTCTACATCGGCGATGGCAGTAGCCGTGCGAATTTCCTTTCGCCGACCGAATTCGAAGAAGTGGTGAGTAATCTTCGCGATAATAAGGTGGCGTTTAACTCGTTAGCAATTGGTCCGGACCGAAATATCGAGACTTTGGCCACGTTGGCAAATCATGCTGGCGGCATAGTCGAAGTTGATAATCGTGACATTCCATCCGAACAAGCCGGCGTTCGTCTGGCTGCCGCAGCGACCACTCCCGTGATTTGGCCAGCTTCGGTGAAGTTTTCGGAAAACGTCGCAGAAGTCTTTCCAAAACAGTTCCCGCCTCTGCGTGCGGATCGCGATTCGATCGTTGTTGGTGTGCTCGACTCTGACGCAATCGTTAGCGTAGAAGTGAAGGGGAGCGGCGCTTTCTCGCGGACTTGGTCTGGCGAACCTCAGACAACGAATGACGATCAGGCTTACTTGCCACAGTTGATTGAGTTGGCTCGTAAGGATGATGGATTGAACTTGCCAACCGTGGGTTCGGCTGGCTTACGAGAAACTGCCAGCGTGCTGATGGCTTCCGCTGAACAATACGCAAAACTTGGCAGCCAGGCTCTTGCCGCAGGCGACAACGTCGGGGCCGCTCGCTTGGCGAAAGCCGCTATGGATATTGATCCAGGGCATCCACGAGCTCAAGCCGTCGCCAACGCTGCTGCCAAGGCCGATAAAGAAACGAAAGCTGAAGAAAAGCCGTCTGTCGATCGTGGTGCCTCGATGCATCGCGTTCCCGTTCACTTTGTCGCTTTCCAGAACGACGGGTCCAACGACTCGGCCGCCCCTTTGACCCTTGGTGATGAGGACGGAAGATTTCTAAACGATGTGGACCTGAATGCGGTTCGGAATGCTCGAATCATCGAAGCGGAAGTTGCCAATCGTTTGGCAGCCGCACGAGGACAAATGAGCACCGATCCTAATGGAACACGCGACGCTTTAAAGCTTCTACTGGACAACGTCGAGCGTGCTCCTGATCTCAGCCCAGATGTTCGTGCCCGTCTGCGAAATCAAATTATTGCCGCAATTCGTGAGTCGTCTGCTCGTGCAGTTTCCGTGGAAGCTCAGCGTGCGGAAGCAGCTGAGCGAGAAGCGATCGCACGTGAACGCATTGCCCTTACCGAGCAGCTTCTTCGCGATGAAGAACGGGCTCGCGTCATTATGGAAATGTTCGATGCCTTGATGGACGAGGGTAAGTACAGCGAAGCATTGACCAGTGCTCAAGAAGTGCGTGCGATGGATCCTTACAATCAGGCGGCCGTCGCCGGTGTCGAGATCGCTGATATTGTAGGTAACTACCGTTCGATGATGGCATTAAAAGAGCTTCGCTACCAGCGAATGGTCGATACGCTCTTTGAAGTCGAAAAATCGCATGTTCCATTCCCAGACGAACCACCGATCGTTTATCCGGATGCCGAATTCTGGGAAGAAATTTACTACCGCAAGGAAAAATACGGTTCGGTGGACTTGGCTTCGACTGGAAGTGCCGAACAAAAGATTTTCCAGCAATTGGAAGCAGAGACCAAGATTCAGTTCATTGATACACCACTGGAAGAAGTGGTGGGCTATCTGAAACAACTGCACGGTATCGAAATTCAAATCGACAACCGGTCACTGGAAGATGTCGGTCTATCTACCGATACGCCAGTTACCCGCAACATAGAAGGTATTTCGCTTCGTTCAGCTCTGCGTCTGATGCTGAAAGAGTTGGACCTGACGTATATCGTTGCCAACGAAGTGCTGATGATTACTACCCCGGAAGAAGCCGAAAGCGAACTGATCACGAAAGTGTATCCAGTTGCTGACTTGGTGCTGCCTGTTTCGGCTCAGGTCGGAACGCTTGGTGGCGGCGGTAACGGCGTCAATGGTGGTAATGGCGGCGGTGG
>NZ_JABRWO010000026.1 GCF_013618625.1 Bremerella alba
CCGCGATTCGCTCCAAGGCCAGCACGACGTCTTGGCCGCGGAACCGTGGCTCGACCTCGATCGCCAGACTCTCACGAGTAAAGTGATCGACTATCGTTAACAGCCGGATTCGACGCCCGTTGAACAGCTCGTCGGTCATAAAATCCATCGCCCAGCAGTCGTTAATGCGAGTCGCCGAAGGACGCAAGGCACGTGTCCGACAACTGACTCGACGACGAGGCGTCTTCGTCCGAAGACCGAGTTGTTCCTCGCGATACAAGCGATAGACACGCTTCGCATTGACCGCCCAGCCTTCACGGCGAAGCAGGATGTGCAGCCGTCGATAGCCGTAGCGAACACGCGTAGCAGCCAGCTCCTTCAGCCGCATCCTCAGGGGTGCCTGATCGTCTCTCACGGACAGATAGCGGCATGTCGACCGAGCCAGGCTCAACAAGCGATACGTGCGTCGTTCGCTGATGCGATACGCAGCCTGGACACGATCGGCCGTTGCACGCAGGCGATCAGGCTTCAAAGCTTTTTTGACAGCACATCCTGCAGAATCTGCTTGTCGAGACTCAAGTCAGCCACCAACTGCTTCAGCTTCTTGTTCTCTTCTTCGAGTTGCTTTAAGCGACGTACCTCGGCGACGCCCAGCCCATCGAACTTCTTCTTCCAGCGATAGAACGTCTGCTGACTGATCCCCAGCTTTCGACAAACCTCCTCAACCGGCACACCCGACTCGGCCTGCTTCAGGGTAAAGGCAATCTGCTCATGCGTAAATCGAGACTTCTTCATGGTCATCTTCTCCTCGAAAAGGATGGCCCGATTTTACCTCGATTTTCTCATTTTGAATGGCTTACTTTTTGGGTTGCAGGTCACCGCAACCGTTTCGATTGAGCTAGTGACCAATATCTCCGACCCAGATCGGGTGCTTAATGAAATTCTTTCAGAGGTCGACCGAATTTCTACCTTTCCCGATAAGGCGGAAGATCCTGAAGTTCGCAGACAAACACTTCAGGAGTCAACGATCCGTGTCGGTCTCATTGGTCCACCGCCGACAAGCGTCGACGCGGCTGTAAAATTACGAGAAGTCGCCGAGATCGTCCGAGAGGACCTCCTTGGACTTCCAGGCGTTGCCGATATCGAGATCCCCGAAGAACGCTTACGGTCTTACGGTTTATCGCTATCCAATGTGGCCGCGATCGTCGCCAAAGAGAACTACGAACTTCCGGGCGAAACCATTCGCGATGACACCCAAGAGATTCTACTTTGCGGTCATAGTCGACGACTCTATGGGGAAGAAATCGCCACGCTGCCACTTCTTTCAGGAAACAGTGGAACGGTACTAACCATAGGTGAGATAGGTGTCGTTCGCGATGAGTTTATCGATACAGCAGCTATCTGCGAAATCAATGGCGAGCCTGGTTTGGCACTTTCTGTTATTCGCAACAGGACAGACGATTTACTCGCGGTCGTCGATACCGTTTGCGATTACGTTGATACCGCCGATCTGCCAACCGGCTACCAATTGGTTACCTGGAGCGATCAATCCGTCGACGTCCGCGAACGGGTTCAGTTGTTAATTGTTAATGGCCGTCAAGGTCTGGCCTTGGTTGCATTTCTGCTGGCCTTATTTCTCGACCTTCGGGCCGCCATTGGAATTCCAATTTGTGTCTTCGTAACCGGGGCGTATCTCTACTTTACAGGCAGTACTCTCAACATGCTTTCGATGTTTGCGTTCATCATGGCGTTGGGGATCGTTGTCGACGATCCGATTGACATCCACGCCCATCGACTGATGGGTAAGTCACCGGCCAAGGCTGCCTACGACGAAACGGTTGAGGTGATGCCATCCGTTATCACAGCCGTTCTTACGACGATCGCCGCGTTTATCCCCTTGCTGTTTGTCACCGGTAGGACGGGAAATATGCTAAGCGTTATGCCCCTCGCTCTCGTTTCAATGCTGGTAGTATCGATGCTCGAAGCATTTATGATTCTGCCGTCACACATGAGCCACCCAGACAGTTTGGTTTTTCGCTTGTTGCGATTTGTGTTTTATCCGTTTGTCTGGATCATGCATGTGATCGGGTGGCTCAATCGTAGAACTTCCCGGGCGTTGGATGTCTTTATTCAGTATTTTTATCTCTGCCAACACTGCGGATTGTTTTGACGAACAAATTCATCTCGCTATCAATTTTGATCGGAATGTTAGTCATTTCAGTAGGTTTAATCAAAGCAGGAATTGTCCCTTTCGTCTTTCTGGGAAACCTCGATAGCAAAAACCTGGTCTGCACGATTACGTTCCCAGATGGAACCCCCGTTGGGGAAACCGATAAATGGACTCGACGAATTACCGAAGCTTTTGAGAAACTTGATGACAAATATTCCCAACAGGGTACACCACTTGCAAGCACCTATTGTCGCGTTGTCAGCTCCCAGGTTGCACTCGGGCCTGGCTCAGGAAGTGCTTTGAGTGGAGCCAGCCATAAGGGAAGTGTCGAGGTCGAGTTGGTCAGTAGTAAGGAGCGTCCGCTTTCAAGTGCTGAAATTCTCGCGATTTGGCGGGAAGAGGTAGGGAAAATCCCCGGAGTCGATAGCATTAGCTTCGACACGATGTTCAGTGGCCCCAGCGGCGTTCCCATCCAATTAAACTCATGGCCAGTAGTGCCCATACCGATCAATTAAGCGGTGCTGCAGAGGCCTGTAAGCAGGCAGTACCTGGCATGCGATACCTGGAAAATGGGAATACCGTGTTCGTGTCAAAGAAGATGCGATGCCCCTGGGCGTTACGTCTTCGGATCTTGCCAACACGCTTCGCAATGCCTATTACGGTGCAGAGGTGATGCGAATTCAACATGGTCGACACGAGGTAAAGATCATGGCTCGTTATCCTCGCAGCGACCGTCAAAACCTGGCGAACTTTCATGTTGTATGGGTTCGAACTGACGATGGTGTGGAACGCCCGATTTCAGAACTCACGGATGTGGAAATCGTTCTTGGATACTCTGAGATATATCGAATGGAGCAGAAGCGAACGATCACAATTTCGACCGACGTTAACGAAGATGAAGCAAACGCATTCGAGGTCGTGAGTTCCCTTCAGGCCGACTTCGTTCCCACTTTGTAGGAAAAGTTCCCCAACGTCAGCGTTCGTTGGGAGGGCCAGCAGGAACAGACCCAAGAGTCGGTAAACAGTCTGCTAGTCGGCTTTATAGTAGCGATGCTCGCGATTTTGGTTTTGCTCTCGATCGAATTCAAGTCGTACTTTCAACCCTTTTTGATCATGGCGATCATCCCATTTGCAATGATCGGAGCGGTGTTTGGCCATTGGGTCCTCGGACGCCCCTTGGAACTGTTTAGCCTACTCAGTCTTGTGGGATTATGCGGTATCGTCGTGAACGATTCCATCGTGTTGGTCGACTTTATCAACCACCGAATAAAAGAAGGCTTGCCCCTTAATCAGGCCCTTCAGGAAGCCGGCGCTCGTCGACCACGTCCCGTCTTGCTGACTTATGTCACAACGATCGGCGGCCTTTTGCCGTTGATGTTTGAGACATCACGCCAGGCTCAGATGCTTATCCCTATGGCAGCCACGATTGCCTTTGGGCTCATGGTTAGCACCGTGCTAGTTCTGTACATGGTGCCGGTTTTCTATTCGATCTATCACGATCTCTTCGAGAACTTGCTCGGCCCAAGTAATCAACCCGAAAAGGAACTGGACAATCAATGGCTGGCGAACTCCTCAATTTGATGCGGAGGATCTATGCCAGGAGACGCCATCGGCCAGGAACTTTAATGGCAATGTAGGCCTATCTAATTGACACAGCACCTTGTCCGTCACTGTTTTTGTGATTCTTTGAGGATTACTTTTACTAGTGACAAAACAAATCGAGCGCGGTATGATGCCACGTGACATCACCTTTTCCGCATCCGATTCCTCCTTTACAAGACAAATCGGTGCCAGCGTTGTCATTCAATTCATACCACCTCGCTTACCTCGAACTCCTCCCGGTTTGCCCCCTATGCGAGGCAATGCTCTGTTCCGCCATACCACTTTGAAGGACCAACAATGCTGAAATACGCCTGGGCTGCGATTTGCTCTGTTTGCGTTCTCCTTTTTTTAGCTTATGGAACCTGCGAGGCTGCTCCAGTCCAGATTGCGGAAAAAGAGATGACGACGCTGACGGCCAAGGATGCGATCCTTACGCCAGCAACAACCGATATTGTTGACGACGAAGGGCTCAACGGCCTTCAAGGAATCACGCTTAAACCTGGCATCGAGGCTGCCGTTAACAATGATAGTCGCCAGCCAGATATCACATTCCAGGTATCAGCTCCTCAGGAAGGCACTTACGTCATTCGTACTTTCTCCGTCGTTGATGACGAAGGTCACCAGCTAATGGAAGAGGCCAAGGGCAAGTATGATTCACTTTTTCTGAAGCTTCAAATTGATCAGACACGACCGACGAAGCGAGTTGTGTACGTTCCCTGGCATCGACCTCACCAGACAACTGGTAAGTTTCACCTAACTGGGAAGCCACAAGAACTAAAACTCTGGATCCCCCGTGGCGTACGTCTTGGCCACGTATCAATCCATCCTTACGTCGAACCAGCAGTTCCCAAGGCAGCTCAAAATTACGAACCTAAGTGGAAGCCGCCCACCAGTCACCCTAGGTTGTGGTGTAACCAAGAGACCCTTCCGGTTATTCGAAAGCGTCTAGAGTCTGACGAGCACCAAGAAGCATGGCAAACGATAACTCGACAAGCGAAGAAGCCTTTCAACGTCGAGTTCTCCCCAGATGAGGAAGTAGCTCATGACGCGGCGCTCGAGAAAGCTGCGGAAGCGAAAGCGTTTTATTACCTGATGACCGGTGATAAGGAGGTAGGACGTGAAGCGGTTCAGTTGATGAATGCTTATCTGAGCCAAGTCGAGTTCGGTAACATTCTCGATATCACCCGAGAAATCGGTCGGGCAATTTACACTGGTTCGCTTGTATACGATTGGTGCCACGACCTACTAAGCGTCGAGGAAAAAGACGCGTTTCATAAAAGTCTCAAACGGTTAGCGCTCGACATGGAGTGTGGCTGGCCCCCATTCCGCCAGACAATCATTACTGGTCATGGCGCCGAGGCTCAGATCAATCGCGACCTGCTAAGCATGAGCATCGCGCTCTACGAACGCGAACCCGAGATGTACAAGTACACATCGTACGTGATTCTCGAAAACCTTGTTCCGATGCGAAAATTTGAGTTTCAATCGCCACGCTATAACCAGGGGGTAAACTACGGAGCCTTCCGCTTTGGTTGGGAGATGCACGCAGCATGGCTATTGTATCGAATGTCCGGCGAGCCAGCGTTTGACGAGAACATCAAGGATGTCCGCAGATTTTGGCAATATATGCGTATGCCTGATGGCATGATGCTTCGCGACGGCGATGGTGCCAGCGGTGTTGCTGACGGACGGTTTTATTACTGGAAGTACCCGCGGACAATGCTCTTAATGTACACCTATGCCAGTGATCCTCTCCTGAAAGCTGACTTCTACCGGCAAGGTGGACCATCCAGTGATCCCATGATGTTTCTGCTGTTGAACGACCCAGAACTGAAACCGATTGACAGCCTCGAATCGCTCCCATTGACTAAGGACTTTGGTCCTATCCTAGGATCAATGGTCGCAAGAACGGGGTGGAATCTCGGCCTCGACAGCAACGATGTCGTCGCCGAGATCAAAGGTGGTGGCTACCACTTTGGGAATCACCAGCACGCCGACGCAGGTTCGCTGCAAGTCTATTTCCGAGGCCTTCAAGTTGCCGATCTAGGACTTTACAAGTTCTATGGCACACCCTACGACCGAAATTTTAACAAACGTTCGATCGCTCACAGCATGATGTTGGCAGTTGATCCCAAGGAAGAGTATCGCAGAGCCGAATCCAACGACGGAGGTACACGATACAACCAAACTGCCCCCCGCACTCCTCAGCAGGTCACCAGCGATCCGTGGTTCAATAATGGTGAGGTAATCGCTACGGATTTCGGTCCTTCAGAGCTAAAGCCTGACTTTAGCTACTTCAAAGCCAATCTAACCGATGCCTATTCCGATAAATTGAGCAAATACAGTCGCGGGTTTTGCTTTATCAATCTTAAGCGAAGCGATGTTCCGGCCGCGATCATCCTGACCGATGACATGACAACTCAAAAGGCAGATTTTCAAAAGTTCTGGCAGGTCAACACGCTTCACGATCCACAGATGACCGAAGATGGATTCATCCTTAAAAACGAAAGAAGTGGCCTAACAGGTAATACACATGTCAAACTGCTTCTACCCAGTTCACCCCACCGCTCCGTTAAAGTGCATGGAGGCAAGGACGCGACGAACGTCTTTGGCATGCAACTCGATCCTCCCCCCTCCCCTCACCCTGAAGCCAATGGTTATCGAATCATGGTTTCACCAACGAATAACGAGCGACGGCATCGATTTCTAACCGTCTTTCAAATGGTCGATGGCAATTCAGAACCGCTGCCAGTCGAACACCGAGAACAGGAAGAAACCTACGTCATAGCAATTGCAGACAGAGTTGTAGTCATAAGCAACAACGTCGACTTTGTGCAAAAGTCATTTCCTCTGCACATTCCCAAGGGACCTAAACGGCAAGTTGCCTTACTAGGATTGAAGCCTGGATCTTGGATCGTTCGTGACTCCACAGGAAAGATGATTGTCGAGGCGGAAGTAAAAGCCAAGAGTCATGCGACATTCTTTCAAGCAGAGCCAGGTAAGTACGAAGTCAGCCCACATTAATCGATTCGTTCCATCGACGGCAATTCGGAAAAAGATAGACACCCTTTTCGATGCTGTATTTTTTGCTCAGCAAATTCCTAACCGACTCGGGGACCAGCGTTATGACAATTTCAGAATCCGACTCATTTGAGATCCAAGATGAAGATCAACTTGACCATTGGCTAACGACACCTAGCGAAGCATTGATACGCTTTATGGGAACGTTACGCGGGAACCTTCTAATTCTTGGTGCTGGCGGCAAGATGGGACCAACCCTTGCCGCGAGAGCGCAATTTGCCGCCGCCAAGGCTCAGGCCGACCTGCGGGTCATTGCTGCGAGTCGCTTCTCCGACAATCGGTCGAAACAATGGCTAAATGCAAACGGCGTGCAAACTGAAACAGTCGATCTTCTAGACAGAAAATCCATCGAACAGCTTCCCGATGCTGATAACGTGATCTTTCTAGTGGGATCCAAGTTTGGAACAAGCGCGAATCCTTCTCAGACCTGGATGGCCAATACCATTGTTCCTGCGAATGCCCTGGAGCGTTATCCTAACGCACGCTTCGTTGCCCTTTCGACAGGCAACGTCTATCCATTTTCTCCTACTGAAAGCGGCGGTTCGTGTGTAACCGATCCGGTTGGTCCGATTGGTGAATACGCTCAGGCGGCGCTCGGACGCGAGCGTGTGTTTCAACACTACTCAGTTGCCAATGAAACGAAAACAGTGTTGGTGCGGTTGAACTATGCGGTCGATCTGCGCTACGGTGTCTTAGTCGACATCGCTACCAAGGTCCAAGCTGGCACACCAATTGACCTGACTTGCGGATATTTAAATTGTATTTGGCAGGGGGATGCTAATGACATCATTATTCGTAGCCTGGAACTAGCCGATTCACCTCCTCGGCTGATTAATCTGACTGGTGAAGATACTTTGTCGGTGCGACGAATCGCTGAAGATTTCGGGCAACGACTCAATCGGAAAGTCACTTTTGTCGGTGAAGAATCTTCAAACGCACTTCTGAGCAACGCTTCCGAAACCAGTCGGTTACTTGGTTCGCCTAACACTTCGATAGATACGATCCTGCAACAAACGGCCAATTGGGTCACTCGTGAAGGTCGACTACTCAACAAGCCAACCCACTTCGAGGTACGCGATGGAGTCTTTTAATCATTCTTCACGCAAGACGGAGGACACGAATGAAATGTCGGAAACCAGTGATTTCAATTTCCCGGCCCCAGAGCCGTGGGTGCGTGAATCGATTCGATCGGGCATCGCTATTCCTGCCCATCCGTTAGCCCTAACAAAAAATCGCAAACTCGACGAGCGTCGCCAAAGAGCTATAACTCGTTACTATCACGCTGCCGGTGCTCAGGGCCTGGCTATTGGTGTACACACCACACAGTTCGAAATACGCCAACCGCAATTTGGGTTATACCAACCGGTGTTAGAACTGGCCGCCGATACAGCGCGAAATTGCGACGCAGCGTCAGGTAGCAAAACGGTTTTATTGGCAGGTATCTGTGGCGATACAAAACAGGCGGTCGCCGAAGCTCGCCTTGCTCGTGATCTTGGCTACCACATCGGGATGATCTCGCTGTCATCTCTTAGCAACGCTACTGACGAAGAACTCGTCACGCACTGTAGGCGTATTGCGGCAGAGATTCCTATTTTCGGTTTCTATATGCAATCTGCCGTGGGAGGTCGCGACCTTTCGCCAAACTTCTGGCGGAACCTGGCGACAGTTCCGAATCTCGTCGGTGTGAAGATCGCTCCGTTTGATCGATACAAGACGCTCGAAGTCATTCGTGCCATTGCTGAAACTGGGCGTTCTGACAAGATCGCACTTTATACTGGAAACGACGATAATATCGTCCTCGACTTGCTGACCAAATACGTCATTGGTGAACCACAACAAACGACGCAATTGCGAATCGTGGGAGGACTATTGGGGCATTGGGCTTGCTGGACGAAGTGTGCTGTCCAGTTGCTTCAGACCTGCCAGGCCACTTGGGACGAGTCGACTCTCTCGGCCGATTTGCTAACGCTCGCCGCTCAGGTCACCGACTGCAATGCGGCTCTTTTTGACGCAAGAAATAAGTTCGATGGCTGCGTCGTTGGAATTCACTATGCTCTTGAACAACAAGGATTACTCGATAACCTTCATCTGCTCGATCCAAAGGTCGGCCTTTCTTCGGGGCAAAGGAATGAGATTGATCGTGTACGGTCGACCTATCCCCAACTCGTCGACGATGATTTCGTAAAAGAGCATTTGGATCAGTGGTTGAGCTAAAATGACTCATGGGTCAAGATTCTTCGCCCCGATTAGACCAATAACATCCAGTGATAATGGCGTCCCCTCCGACGCCATTTCCTTTTTCATACCCTTAATATCCTACCTCACGCTCACTCCCACCATGGTGTAACGATGCCGAGCTCAAACGATTCGACTCCTTATCAAGACCACACGGTACAGCGTCGTACGGCGCTTGCCCTCCTTGGATTTAGTGGAGTTGCTTTTACCAGTAGCACTATTGCGGTTGCAGCGCCTTCCGACAACGCGGACTCGGCAAACCAACGCACAGGCCGAACATTCCAAAACATCGCAGAAATGCGTGCTTGCCAGGACTTGGAAGTCGAATCGTTCGTCTGCACATTAGGATACTACGAGCCTGGCGATGGTGGCAGTGCGCTCTACAAGGTCGAACATTCTCTTGGTAATCGATCGGCAAACGGCGGAGACGTTGTCGCCTTACGTGATAAAAAGCAGGCCATGCTACTGCCGGATGGACCAGTCAATTATCACATGTTTGGTGTTCAAGGAGATGGAAAGAACGACGACGGCAAGCAGATCAAGTTGGCCCACGTGTTCGCGAACAAGCACCGCCTTCCCATCATTCACCGCTCTGGTGAATACTGGATTGGCAAGACCAACAGCATCCCCATTTCCACCAATGTAGAGTGGGGCAATACGATTTTTCATATCAATGAGAAATTCAACGAAAAAGCAAAGCAACGTTTTGTAGTTCAAAGTAGCAAGACAGCACAGAGAATTAAACTGGATGATGCGCAAAAGCTCTCTCTACTGAAGAATCTTCGCCCTGGCGTTACCGTACTTCCCGAGTTAGCCGAATTCAAAAATTGCCTGGTTACAATCGTTGACGCGAATGATCAAATCGGGTTCCGAGCCGGTGCCAAATACAAAGGTCAATCTTGGGATCGCGAGGAATTGTTCTACGTCGAAGAAGAGGGGCGAATTGTTGGGGACATTGCCTGGCATTTCAATGATTACACCACTCTTACCGCCTACCCTTGTGATGATTCTTATTTGACGATCGATGGGGGCGGCTTTTTGCTCTCGGGTGATATGCCTGGTGATACGTACGACGGCTACTATAGCAACGGAATCCGGATAGAACGAAGCCGTACCGTCATTCGCAATCAATGGATGGGTCTTGAGCCTGGAAACCGCGATATTTCGATGCAGCCGCGAAGCGGTTTTTATAACTTCAGTCGTGTATTCGATTCAACCTTAGAGAATATTCGGCTAATTCCGTGGGAGCAAAACCGAGCTGATCCGAAGAGACGTGTTGCGGCCGGTACCTACGGCATCAGCGGGGCCCGGATGCTCAATTGCACCTTTCGTAATCTGACCGCAGAAGGCACCTGGCTACACTGGGGCGTTTTCGGGACAAACCTCAACAAGAACTTTCGCATCGAGAATTGCCGACTCAACCGCGTCGATGTTCATTTTCATTGTTGGAATCTGACAATTCAGGATTCCGTGATCGGATTGCGAGGCATCTCGGTTACCGGAGGAGGCACGTTAACTATCGAGAATACCGTAGAGCACGGTAATTCGTTAGTCAATCTGCGTCGCGACTTTGGGGCCAAATGGGATGGCGACATTCGAATCCGCAACTGCCGTTTGGTACCGACACGTGATCGACCGGTGACAGTCCTCTACTGCAATCCCTCACCAGTCGACTACGGCTATCCAATAGGTTGCGCTCGAACGCTTACGATTGAGAATCTTGTGATCGACTTTAGCTACTTCCCGGAATCTAATTCTCCGGTCTGGTTGCTGAACTTACCTTCACTGACATCACCAAAAGAAGAAAACAACACCTTCTTTCCCACCCTTATTTCAGCTCGCAACATCACTGTCCATGGGCGCAACCAGGGTATCCGACTTGCCAGTATTCCTGATCCGTACCACTATCAGTTGACCAAGGAGGGCCGATACGACGGTGATCAGCTTCTGGCCAATTGCCAAATGATATTCGAGAACATCGACCTAGAGCAGATTGCCGAGTCCGAGCCCAATTCCTCTGCCAGCGTCCATCTCCGACTTGGTAAGACTGCGACCGCGAAATACCCCGAAGGTCGTGGCATCTATCCGCACATTCGTATCACCAATTGCTCAGGTGTCTGTATTTACCTGGGAGGTAGCGCGGCGAATCTAAGCGTTACCGAAAGCACGGTCGACCGTCTCACGGCCGCAATCGATGGCCCGTTGAAAGGCAGTTTGATGCTGACCCAATGCCGATTCCTACCCCGGGTAAAAAAAGGCTCGTCGCCGATTTACGCCCTAGATGCCGAGTTGGGGACGCACCTGACCAATTGCACGCTCCACGCTCCCTTAGTTGATGGTTCTTCGGCCCCCACCGCTTTTGACCGCGTCGGGTTCGTCAGGGTAAATCGAACAGTCCGATATCATCAACTGAACACAGCCCTCTCCAACAACATGCTCAAGTTTCTTCAAAAGCAAAAGCAGCCGTTAAAGCCAGCATTCATTGCAATGCTGAAAAGCCATCACGCCTTAGAACCAGAAAAGATAACGTCCTAAATATTGCGCTCAATTGAGAGCCAGCCCTGGCTCTGGTATGGATTTGATTACCAACATCAACCAACCCAGAACCAAGGACTGACCATGACGAATGTACCAGAAGATCACACCAGTGAAGAGATCCGGGATGCATTTCAGATTAACGGCGAGGCCGTGCGAGGGCATCTCGACGAGCTTGTCCGCTCGACCGTCGAGGAGACGCTGAACCAGATGCTCGATGCCGAGGCGGACCAGCTGTGCGGGGCGAAGCGTTATGAGCGATCGCCTGATCGCGTCGACTCGCGGGCAGGTTCGTACTCACGGAAGCTGCATACCAAGGCAGGCGAAGTCGACCTGAAAGTGCCTCGGCTGCGAAGCTTACCGTTCGAGACGCAGATCATCGAACGCTACAAACGGCGTGAATCGAGCGTCGAAGAGGCGTTGGTTGAGATGTACCTGGTAGGCGTGTCGGTGCGCCGTGTCGAGGACATCGCCGAAGCCCTGTGGGGCATCCGGTTCAGTTCGAGCACTGTCAGCGAACTGAACCAGAAGATCTACGAGCGGATCGACGCCTGGCGGAATCGGCCCCTGGAAGGAGAGCATCCGTACATGATGCTGGATGGCATCTGGCTGAAACGAAGCTGGGGCGGCGAGGTGAAGAACGTCGCCGTGCTGGTTGCCGTGGGCGTTCGCAGTGATGGACATCGCGAGATTCTAGGCGTGGCGGAAGGAACCAAGGAAGACAGCGAGAGCTGGCGAACGTTCCTGCGTTACCTGAAAGAACGCGGCCTGCAAGGCGTGCGGCTGATCACCAGCGACAAGTGCCTGGGGCTGGTCGAGGCGTTGGGCGAGTTCTTCCCCGAGGCGGCTTGGCAGCGGTGCATTGTGCACTTCTATCGCAACGTGCTCAAAGATGTGCCTCGCGGCAAGTCGCGTGATGTGGCGGCGATGCTCAAGGCCGTGCATGCCCAGGAAGACCGAGCCGCGGCACAAGAGAAGGCGGAACTGGTCACTGAGAAGCTGACCTCGCTACGGCTCGGAGCGTCCGCTAAATGCTTCCGGGAAGGCGTCGAGGAAACGTTGGCCTACATGGCCTTCCCTCGCGAGCACTGGACGCGTCTGCGCAGCAACAACATGCTGGAGCGGATCATGAAAGAGATTCGGCGGCGTACACGCGTCGTGGGAGCGTTCCCCGACGGCCAAAGCGCCCTGATGCTGGTCGCGGCCCGGCTGCGTCACATCGCCGGCACAAAGTGGGGCACGCGGCGTTACCTGGACATGGACCGGCTGGATGAACCGAGTGAGGCAGGAGAAGCTTTAACGTGAAAATCTTTTTTGCCGCGCGCGGCAAAAAAGATTCCAGAGTCAGGCTGAAAAACAATTGTGCGCAAATTGACGGACACTACCGTTCTGATTTCCATGATCAGAAAGAACCGGTGTTGTTGACTGTGAATTGACATCTCCAGACGCAAATAGATGACCATTGGAGGGGGCGAGTGCACGGCCAGCGCGCACTTTAGGTAATCTGCGGTAGCGCGTCCAATCTCTTTCTGCGATGATAACGCTTTTCCAAATCCGTGTCTCGCGCCGCAGGGAAGAGTTGATGGCTCGCCAGATTGATCAGGA
>NZ_JABRWO010000027.1 GCF_013618625.1 Bremerella alba
AAGTCTGTAGACTTGGGGCGAAACGAAAAGTCCTGACAACTTTTCTTGTCCAAGCGACGGGTCAACCGTTGGACATTTATTCGTGAAAGTTGAGGGAGATATGATTCATCAAGCAAAAAGAGACCTGCCCCCGTTTCCTTCCTCTTGAGCTACAACCTTCGCCCCCGCGGGCGGCCGCGTAAGAATAGTTAGAGAAAAGACCCCCGTCCCCTTTTATCTGCACGAACAGTATTGCCCCCGTCCCCTTTTCTGTCCCCCATGGAAAGAACTCATTAGCTCCACCAGGTAGGCAGCAAAGGATTGCCTCTTAAGTCGATATAGTTATTTTCAACGACTTTACGGTCTTCATCTTGAAAGCGCGTCACCAACGCAACGCCATCATGAAAGTCGAACATTTCGCTGAAGCACTCGTCGGAAACAAACTGTCCCTGAGCATTAGTCAATTTTAAGTTAGCTACTTTGTCCGGTCGAATCTGTCCCGCCGCATAAAGATCGAAACCTAGAGGGAAAAGAATATCAAAACGAGGCTCAATCCGCCAATGCGCGTCCTTGTCCATAAGGCCCCACTTGTTATCTGCTTTCGCGGCAATCATGCCGCCCTGAAACCGACTGGCGATTTCCTTTCCTTTAAACCTTTGAATCTCATTCGCTTGCAGATCAATCCAACCAATTTCGTGGTGAGTGAATTTCACCGGTATCAATCCTTCGTTCTCGTTGTAAACACTTCGATAAACATCCAAACCAATCCGATGCCCTGTCGCATCAATAGGAACATAGGATATTGGTGTCATTCCAATCTTCGCCCCCGATGCTTTACTGGTAGCGAAGAAAGGCAAGATATGGATGAACGTGCCGCCCTGCAGTTTGCCTTCGAAATTGACGCGACGAAATTCTCGCCAAGGTGATCGAACGCTGGCACCGCGGCTGTCAAATGAACCGGCACGATCGAATTGCGGTTCAATTATTACACGGCCATCGGTGCCAATATATCCGCATCCTTTTGTTTCTGCGTCCTTAACCGCTAAGCGTCCATAGGTGAACCTGTACTTCAAAAGAGCAAAGTCACGTTCTGTCTGGACCTCTTGGCCATCCTCAGTTAGCAAGGAGATCACACCAGATTCACGAGACTTTATGACAACAGCGACACCACAGGCAAATTCTCCGGCCCAATCAAAGATGGGATCGACAACAACTTCGCCCGAGCGATTGGTATAACCATAGCGTTCATTGTGCTTGAAATTCAGTAGACACATGGGAACTTGCTTATCTTCATGCAGAGCATTGATTCTCACGATTTAATCGTTGTCAAAATTACGATCAATAAGGTGCCTCGTTTCTGGGGGGCACAAGCGGTCGCCACGGAAATTTGTGGGCGTACGTGATCTTTCATTCCAAGAAGGGCCCCAACCGAATATGCCGTCAAAGAGAGCGTTATTCCGGTTCCTACCAGACTCCCTTGCTTTATCGTAAACTTCATCGACTTTGTCAGCTAGGTATTCGACGTCTTCATATCCGACGAATGGAACTGGATTCACTTCCTCGCTTAGAGCGATTGTTATCGACTCTTCACGACTATAGCCCTTAGCACGGGTTTCTCTGTAAATGAGCAGGAACGTGACAATTGGCACGGAAGTCTTTCCATATCGGGCCAATCGAGAAACAGATTCACCCAATTTTTCAGCTAAGTCTCTAAGGCGCTTTTTACTCAGAGGCTTGCCAGGTCCCGTAATTTTCACGGGAGGTTCCTTCGCGGGATAGTCAGGAAGATCTTTTCTCGGGCCATCCCGCCAAACTTTCATATCCTCTGGTGTGCTATCCAATACGGCCTCGTTGAATCCACATATAAACTTCATATTGGGAAAGGAAAAGGGGACGGGGGTCTTTGATCTGCCTTGGGGGTGTGATACACTATTCAGTAATAGTCCACGATCCCATTTGCTGCTCGGTGAAGTGCCATGCCTCGACAAAAGCGTGCCGATGAGGGAGGTTCGATCTATCATGCCCTGAATCGT
>NZ_JABRWO010000028.1 GCF_013618625.1 Bremerella alba
CCACCGCCGACACAGTAGGAGCCGTGTTGCCAGCGACCACTTCGTTGACGGTCAAGACGAACGATTCAGTCGTCGTCTCTTCACCGTCGCTCACGCTAATGGTGATATTGGCCGTACCGGTTACGCCAGCCAGCGGTGTGACGATCAAGGTCTTATCGGCACCGTCACCGGCGACAATAATCCCAGCGGCGTCCACCAAAGCTGGGTTGTCCGATTCGACACTCACAACCAGGTCTTCAACTGCCGACTCGGCGTCACCCACGGTGAAGGCCAGAGGATCGGTAGCTGAGTCTTGGTCGATCGCTTGGTCTTCCACCGCCGACACAGTAGGAGCCGTGTTGCCAGCGACCACTTCGTTGACGGTCAAGACGAACGATTCAG
>NZ_JABRWO010000029.1 GCF_013618625.1 Bremerella alba
GTCTTGCTCGGGACGAAGAATCAAATGCCAATGATTGGGCATCAACGTCAGTGCGAAGAGCTCGACCGGGTAACGCCGCAGCCCTTCGCCCAGCACGCGAAGAAATGCTTCATAGTCTTCCTCTTTGTGAAAGAGGGCTTGCCGAGCATTCCCACGATTCAGGGCATGATAGATCGAACCTCCCTCATCGGCACGCTTTTGTCGAGGCATGGCACTTCACCGAGCAGCAAATGGGATCGTGGACTATTACTGAATAGTGTATCACACCCCCAAGGCAGAT
>NZ_JABRWO010000030.1 GCF_013618625.1 Bremerella alba
ACCATTGATAAGACTGACCCGGTTCGATGGGCACCGTGATCTGGGTAGAGCTCGTCACGATGTCCAGATAGTAATCGGTGCTCTCATGCGTAAAACCATTGGCCTGGGTTCCATCCCAACCGGTCGGCTGCAGGCGAACAAGGTAGTTCCCTGCATAGTCTGCAACCGGCTGGAATTCTAAGGTCACCGTTTCCCCATCAA